>JALGUK010000083.1 GCA_029820875.1 Candidatus Zipacnadia bacterium | reverse complement strand
ACGAGACTGCCTGCCGAAAACGTCATTCTCGCCACCGGTTCGGTGCCGTTCGTCCCGCCGATACCCGGCGCTGACGGCGATAGTATCGTTACAAGCGATGAGGCGGTCAATTGCTCAGAGGTCCCCGACAGCATCGCCATAATCGGCGGCGGGGCCATCGGGATGGAGTTCGCTTATATCTTCTCAGCTCTTGGAGCCAAGACCATCGTCATCGAAATGCTCCCGCAGATTATGCCCGCCGAGGACCCCGAGGTCGTCGAGGTGCTTCATAAGAGCATGACCAAGGGAGGCACCAAGATCCGCACCGGCGCCAAATGCACCGGCATCGAGGACCGCGAGGGTAAGAAGGTCGTCAAGTTCGAGACAGACAAGGGCGCAGACGAGGTGGTGGCGGACCTGGTATTGATGGCGGTCGGCCGGAGGGCCGACACGGAAAAGGTGGGCGCCGCCGAGATAGGAATCGAGATGGACCGGAGCAACATCAAGGCGGACGAGCACCTGCGCACGAACATCCCCGGCGTCTATGCAATCGGGGATTGCATCCGCGGGATAGGTCTCGCGCACCAGGCGTCACACGAGGGAATCGCCGCCGCGGAAAACGCGATGGGCGGAGATTCCGTCCGGCACGACGAGCTTGTGCCGGCTTGCCTTTACACCGTCCCCGAGATTGCGTCGGTGGGCTTGAGGGAGCACGAGGCGCAAGAGCGCGGAATAGACATCAAGGTCGGCAAGTTCCCCTTCCGCGCACTGGGCAAGTCGCTTGCAATCGGCGGCCGCGAGGGCTTCGCCAAGATTATAGCGGACGCCAAGACCGGCAAGCTGCTCGGAGGGCAGATAATCGGTCCCCATGCCACTGACATAATCCAGGAAGTAGTCCTGGGAATCAAGATGGGCGCAACGGCCGAGGAAGTCGGGGAAACCATCCACGCCCACCCCACACTGCCGGAAGCTATCGGCGAGGCGGCGCTCGATGCCGCCGGGCGGGCGATTCACATCTGACCAAGGAGCCAGGCCATGCGGGAACTGATTGCCGTCTGGCGCAACACGCGGCAGCTTGTCCTCATCGCAGTGGTGGCTGCTGTTTATGCAGCTATCCTCATTCCGTTCAAGGTCGCGCCGCTCATCCCGGGCCTGACCGAGATACGACCGGCGAATGTCATCCCCATCATCTGCTCGCTGATGTTCGGGCCGGCCGCAGCCTGGGGGTCGGCAATCGGCAACCTGGTCGGCGACATCTACGGCGGAACGTTCGGCCCGGGAAGCTTCTTCGGCCTGGTTGGCAACTTCCTGTATGGCTACATCCCATACCGCCTTTGGAGGGCGCTCGGATCGTCCGATGTGACGTTCGAGCATTGGTCGTGGGTGCCTCGATACTTGTTCGTCGCGCTGGTGGCGAGTCTCGCCTGCGCGGTGACAATCGGCTGGGGCGCGGACATCCTGGGGCTTGCACCGTTTACGGCTTTGGGTAATATCATCGCCGTAAACAACTTCCTCGTGAGCGCGGTTCTCGGACCACCGCTTCTGGCTGCTTTGTATCCCCGTGTGCGACGACTGGGGCTGCTCTACGAGGATGTCATGACAGAAAGTGAACGTGCTCCTGCAAAAGCGCCTGCCCTCGGGGCGGTTCTGCTGGCCGCGGCCTGCGTCCTTGGGCTGGGTGTGGGGACACTTATCGGCGTAGGTCTCTATAATACGGGCATCCTGGCGTCAGGCTTCACAGGCGCGTCTCAACAGATTGGCATTGCTGCGGGTGTAGCGCCCTTCGTCGGGGGCATCATCGCCGGCACGGTCATGATATGAGCGGGAGGGGGCGCCGCGGGTGGATTACAGGAAGCTTCATATAGTGCTCCTCGTAGTTGTCACAGCACTCCCGTTGTTGACTGTCGCACGGGGGTGGTCCCAACCTGCCCAGCAGCAGGATGTGGGCGAGGTCCTGCGGGAGGCATCGGAGCCTTCACCTGCGACGCCTTCTCAAGCGGCCCCCGGGTCGCAGAAGTGGGCATTGCTCATCAGCCTCGTGCCCCTTTTCGCGTTGGGTATAATTCTGTACCTGCTTCGATGGTTCGGACGCCGCGAGCAACAGATGCTTGCGCGCCAAGGGGGCGCTGACGACGGCAACCGAGACGCCGACTCCTGCGATTCAACTTGATGGTGTCTCCTTCACCTACCGTAACGCTGACTCCCCTGCGCTTCGCGGCGTTACCCTCGCTGTGGACAGCGGGCGCTTCGCCGTGCTGATGGGACGGACGGGTGCGGGCAAGTCCACGCTCTGTCAATGCCTCAACGGCCTGGTTCCTCGATTCCACAAGGGCAATCTCGAGGGCGAAGTGCGCATTTTCGGAGAGCCTCTCATCGGACGCGATGTCGTACAGCTTTCACCGATTGTCGGTATGGTGTTCCAGGATTTCGAGGGCCAGCTTTTCTGCACGAAAGCAAGCCTGGAGGTCGCCTTCGGGCCGGAGAACCTGGCGCTGCCGCACGAGGAAATCGTGCGCCGCGTCGAGGATGCACTCAAGACCGTCGGGTTGGAGGGTTATCAGGACCGCGACCCCTCGACGCTCTCAGGCGGCCAGAAGCAGCGACTGGCCATTGCCTCCGTGCTGGCGATGCAGCCCAAGCTCGTGATTCTGGACGAACCCACCACAGACCTCGACCCCATAGGGAAGCGAGCGATTTTCGAGGTCGCCGGCCGCCTGCGCGATGCCGGCACCACGCTCCTGATGGTTGAACACGAGACCGAAGAGGTGCTCGACGCGGACTGCCTCGGCATCATGGCCGACGGCGCCCTCGCTTACAGTGACTCGCCCGAGCGGATTCTCCTGCAGGACCCGGCGAAGCTCGTTGAGCTGGGCGTCCGGCCCCCGGATGTTCCCGCCTACTTCCGCGCCATCGGCGAAACCAGGCCTCCAATGAACCTGGATGCCGCTGTCGAGCGCTTTCACCGGCTTGGGCTGCAGGTGACGGTGCGAAGTGCGGCCGCGGACAGCTACCCGCTGGGAGAGACTCTTATCGAAGCGGAGGACCTCTGGCACGTCTACCCGCCGGATGTAGCCGCTCTCCGGGGAGTCTCTGTCTCGGTCAGAGAAGGCGAATTCGTCGCCGTCATAGGTCAAAACGGCTGCGGCAAGACAACGCTCGTGAAACACTTCAACGGTCTGCTCAAGGCAACCGCCGGCCAGGTCCGCTTTCGCCGCCGGGACGCCTCCGAGCTTGGGGTGGCGAAGCTGGGGCGGCATGTCGGTTATGTCTTCCAGAATCCCGACCACCAGATATTCGCTGAAACCGTGCGCGAGGAGGTTATGTTCGGTCCCCGCAACTTCGGGGTTCCGGAGCAGGAGGCGAAAGAACGCGTCACCGAGGCGCTCGAGGCGGTTGAGCTGACCGGTCGCGAGGATGCGGACCCGTTCTCCCTGACCAGGGGCGAGCGGCAGCGGGTGGCAGTCGCCTCAGTCCTCGCGAGCCGGCCCGAGGTGCTCATCCTCGATGAACCTACAACCGGCCTGGATACGGTTCAGCAACGCCGGATGATGGAATTGCTGCTGCGCCTCAACAAGGCCGGGCACACTATAATCATCGTCACCCACTCGATGTGGGTCGTTGCAGAGTACGCGCGGCGCTGTATTGTGATGTCCCGCGGCGAGATTCTCCGCGACGGACCTACCCGCGAGGTCTTCGCCGATGACGCAGCCCTGGAGCGTGCGGCTCTGCGGCCCCCGAGAATCGTCGAATTCTCAAGAAGGCTCGGCTGCATCGCGCTTTCACCGCAAGAACTCGCAGCCAGAACAGTCTTTGCGAACAGCGGCACCCACGGGCGCTCATCCCCGGGGCCGGCAAGAGGAGGATAGCGATGCAGCTTTTCCGCGATGTGAATTCTCCACTGCATCGCCTCCACCCCTCAACAAAGCTCATCGCGCTCTTTCTGCTTTTTGTGGTCGGGATGAGCTTCAACGACCCGCGATATGTTCTCGGGGCGGTGATGGCGCTGTTTGTAATCGCCGCTGTCGGCCGTTCGCTTCCGAGCGTCGGACGGATGTGGAAGTTCCTCGCGGTCCTCTTCACCTTTGCCACGCTGCTGTGGTCGCTGTTTCTGCGCGGGGCAGAGTCAGAAGCGGATGCTCTGCCGTATCTGGGGGCGGGCATCGAGTATGCAGTCGCCATGGGGCTTCGAATCGACTTCCTGCTGATAAGCGGCATCATTTTCACCGCCTGCACACGGGTCGAGGAATTCGCGCTGGGCTTGCAACGGCTTGGAGTGCCTTATCGCGGGTGTTTTGCCATCTCGCTGGCGTTCCGGCTCCTGCCCTCATTCTCCACGTCCGTTGCCACCATTGTCCAGGCCCAGATGTCCCGCGGTCTGGATGTGACGGCCGGCAACATCATCACCCGCTTGCGGCGCTATCTGCCCCTGATAGTGCCTGCATTGCTGTCGGCTTTGCGGAGGGCGGATGTACTCGCGATGGCGCTCGAATCAAGAGGCCTGGGTGCGCGTCCGGTCCGAACATCGCTGCTCCAGCCGCGTGTTGGGAACGCGGACGTGGTGGCTGTCGGGATGATGGTCGCTGCAGTTGGACTGTGCCTGCTATTGCGGCTGGCAGGCTATGGCGTAGTCCTGCCGAGGATATGACCGTTTGACCATGGAGGAAGCACTATGAAACTTGCAACAGCGAGTCAAATGAGAGAGATCGACCGAACGTGTATCCAGGAGCGCGGCATTCCGGGTCTGGTGCTCATGGAAAACGCCGGCCTGGCCGTCGCGCGTGCCGTCAGAAATCGTCTCAGTACAACCGATGCACGCGTCGCGATTATCTGTGGCAAGGGTAACAACGGCGGAGACGGCTTCGTCGCTGCGCGGCACCTGCACGAGCTTGGCGTCGCCACGCGCGTGGTATTGCTTGCACGCGGAGAGGAGCTGAAGGGCGACGCCGCTTCGAACCACCGGGCCGCCCTCGGGGCGGGCGTGGAGGTGACCGAGGCGACCGGGAGCGACGTTCGTCCCGCAGTCGAGGCCGCCGTCGGGGGTGCGGAGATTGTCGTGGACGCAATTCTGGGCACTGGAGTCTCCGGCGAGGTCCGGGGCGCGGCCCGGGACGCCATCGAGGCCGTCAACGAGGCGGCTGGCCCGGTCATTGCGGTGGATGTTCCCTCCGGTGTGGACTCCGACTCCGGCCGCGTGCTCGGGTGCTGCGTCAAGGCCGACGCTACGGTCACTTTTGGATTGCCAAAGGTCGGCCTATACGTCTACCCAAGCGCGAAGTTCTGCGGGGAGGTCATTGTGGACCCCATCGGCATCCCTGAGGACGTCATCGAGGCAGCCCACCTCCCATTCGAGCTGATTGAGCCTGTCCATGTAAGTGCATCACTGCCGCAGCTTGAGCTTGACGCGCACAAGGGTGATGCGGGACGGCTGGTCGTAATCGCCGGCTCGGCGGGAATGACCGGTGCGGCTGCACTTTGCTGCGAGGCGGCGATGCGGATGGGTGCGGGCCTAGTGACCCTTTGCATTCCAGAAAGCCTCAATGACATCCTTGAGGTCAAACTGACAGAATCCATGACCCGTCCGATGCCACAGACAGATGCGCGCACACTCTCGACCGATGCGGCCGGTCCCATCCTGGAGTTGATTGAGACGGCGGACGCAGTCGTCATCGGCCCGGGCATCTCGACTCATGAAGAAACGAAAGAACTTGTCAGGCGCATTGTCAGGCAGCTTCAGGTTCCCACACTGGTGGATGCCGACGGCCTCAACTGCCTCGCGCAGACACCGGAGCTGCTCACAGAAATGCCAGCTCCGAAGGTCATCAGTCCCCATCCCGGGGAGCTTGCACGCCTGATGAATGTTTCGACCGCGCAAATCCAAGGCGATAGGGTCAACGCCGCGTTGCAGGCCGCCGAGCGCTTCAGAGCCGTGGTGGCTCTCAAGGGTGCCGGGACCATCGTCGCCGGCCCGGCAGGTGGTGCGTCGGTCAACCCGACGGGGAACCCGGGGATGGCAAGCGGCGGCGTGGGCGATGTGCTGTCCGGGTTTATCGGAAGCCTCCTCGCCCAAGGGGCAAAGCCTTTCGACGCCGCTGTGGCTGCCGTTTATATTCACGGGTTGGCAGGCGACATCGCCGCGCAGGAGATCGGACGCAGAAGCCTGGTGGCTGGAGACCTGATTGAGGCCCTTCCAATGGCGCTCGAGCGTGTCTCTGGCTGAAACATCGAGCCGACGCTGCGTAATAAATCCCCTGTAGGACGGGCCTGAGCAGTCGGTCATGCCACGGCTCTGCGTCCGATACAGGAGTCATTTACTCCTATTGACATTCATCAATACGCTGTGTATAATCACCTCTAATCCGGACAACAGGAGGGGCTCAGCGGACGTGTTTGCGAGGTTTCGCGAGGAAATTCAGGCGATCCGGGAACGAGATCCAGCAGCCCGGGGCACGCTGGAGATACTGTTCTGCTATTCGGGTCTGCACGCCATTTTAGCGCACCGCGTAGCGCACTGGCTGTGGGAGCGGGGAGTACCGTTCCTGCCTCGATTCATCTCTCACCTGGCCCGCTGGGTGACCGGTATCGAGATTCACCCGGGCGCGGAAATCGGCAAGGGACTCTTCATTGACCACGGGATGGGCACTGTAATCGGCGAGACGACTGAAATCGGGGACAATGTCACGCTGTTTCAGGGTGTCACGCTCGGTGGCACCGGCAAGGAGAAGGGCAAGCGGCATCCGACGCTGCGCGACAATGTGGTAGTAGGAGCGCACGCGCAGGTTTTGGGTTCGATTGAGGTCGGAGAGGGCTCGATTATCGGCAGCGGGGCCGTAGTATTGCAGCCGGTGCCTCCGAATTCCACGGTCGTCGGCGTTCCCGGGCGGGTCGTTCGGCAGGGTGGAATACGCAAGTACGGCTTCGACCACAACAAGCTTCCTGACCCAATCAAAAACTGGGCCGAAAACCTCATTAGCAGCCTGCAAGCGCACTTGAAGCAAGCCGAGATACTCTCGGCCAGGCGCAGCAACAACGGATTGAAGAACTCGAGGCGCGCATCGAACAATTGACGGCTTTGCAGGCCGGACGCGGCGTTGCCTCCTGAAAGGCCTCGTGCAATCGCTTTGTGTAGGTCTGAGGTGAGTGAGCAAGTGGCGGAAGAAGCGGTAGCGGCCCCACGCCGACGAAACCGGTGGTTGATTTTCGGCTTGACGGTCTCCGTAGTCTTGCTGGCGGTTATAGCTGGATACTGGATTGCTGTGGCACGTCTCATACCCCCCGGACGCATCGCCAAAAACGTCTTCATCGAGGGAGTCCCCGTTGGGGGGCTCACACGCAACGAAGCATTTCGGACACTGATCAACGAATGGCTGTCCCGACTGCCGGACCGGGTTGTGCTGCGGGCGGGCGAGGACTCATGGTCGTTCTCGCCGGAGGCACTGGGGCAGGTCCTGCTGGTGGACGAGGCTCTCACGAGCGCCATGTCCGTCGGCCACCAGCAGGGGATTATTCCTCGCCTCCGCAGCGTATGGCGGATATGGCGCACGGGGGCGCATATTGATGTCAAGTGCACGGTGGACCAGCGGCGGCTACGTGAGTGTCTGATTGAGCTGGCGCCTCAAGTGGATCGCATGCCTCGAAACGCTGACGTTGATGTAGTCGGTGAGCGGGATGTGAAGATTGTGCCCGGCGTTGCGGGACGCCGCCTTAAACTCGATGCAAGCCTGGCCAAGGTGAGTGCGGCGCTCACGTCCCCCCGTGTCAGAACCGTTGACCTCGTCGTGGAAACCCAGGAACCCGCTATTAAAGCCGAGGACCTGGCCCATCTTGAGACGGTCCTGTCCAGCTACACGACCAAGTTCGATCCCGGCCTGAGGGGGCGCACAGCCAATCTCAGGAAAGCGGCCGGTATGATTAACAAGACGGTGCTCAAGCCGGGAGACGTGTTCAGCCTCAACGACATCGTCGGCGCGCGCCTGGCGGCGACCGGTTGGAGGATCGCCAAGATCTATCAGAACGGAGAGATCGTGGACGGCATCGGCGGCGGCATCTGCCAGGTGGCGAGCACAGTCTACAACGCCGCGCTGCTTGCCAACCTGGAAATCCTCGAGCGGCACA
>JALGUK010000579.1 GCA_029820875.1 Candidatus Zipacnadia bacterium | reverse complement strand
TGGCCGATTGAGTAGCCAAATATCGTTATGAACCAAGGGGGGCACACTATGTCTGAACAACTTGAGAACAAGGCGCCGATAGTGCTGGTGATAGATGACGAACAAGCGTTTCGGAGAGCGTGTCGTGAGACCTTGGAATATGCTGGCTATGGTGTGTTGGAGGCAAGCGAAGGGTTAGAGGGAGTCAACATATTCCGCGCGCAACGTGATGCGATCACCGGGATTATCATGGATTGGATGATGCCTGGCTTGAGTGGGGATCACTGGATAAGGCTGATTCGAAAGATCGATCCCGAGGCCAAGATACTGCTCTGCACCGGGCAATTCTTAAACGAAGTCGCCAGTGAGCGCCTCAAATCTGATGGCATAGACGTGGTGAAGAAGCCCGTTGATGCAGAATGCCTGCTCAGCGCCGTCGCAAAGGCTTTTGGAAGTGCGCACGGCGATGTTGGGGAGGGGGCAGACAGCCCAAGGATGGCGGAGACCAGCGCTCCAGCGGAGGGTACAACAGTGAAGTCCGGGGGAGACGACCAGGACCGTGCTGGTGATGGATTCGAGCGCAAAGCGTGGGAAATGCTGGAACATGCAGAAGAATTGATGGCGGACGAACCAGATATCTTCGCCCTGGAAGCCAATTGCGGCCGCGCGGCGTTAGTGGAAGAAAAATGGCGGAGGCGTGTTGGCCTACCTAGTAGTATCAGCACAATAAAGCAAGACGCGACGACCGAACTGTGCTGGCAAGTGGGGGTTAGCGTAGTGGGGTGCCAGGACGAGGATACGGATGATGCGGCGCAGGTTGGGTACGTATTTACTGTGGCATTGGTGGAAGGAGATACAACGTTTCGGGCGGAGCGGGTAGTTGGGATTCCGTGCGCAGAGGAGTGAGGGGGTGCGGGTACGAGAGAGAGCCACTATGGCTCGTCATCGAATCACTGCGTAATTCGAAGGGATGCCTACGCAGACGGGTTCTAATCTGCATTTACGGGCGAAGGAAGCGACTGATATGAGCAAGCCACTGGTTAATGAACTTAGCGTAGCGGCCGAATGTGGGACAACGCTGAGCAGGCCGCGGCCGCTCTCCAGCCGGGCCAAGTCGCTATGGTAGCTGGGCACGTGGAGGAATATCAGGGCGAGCCCCAGGTCATCGTGCGGGGGCTTCGCCCCTGCCAGCCCGACGAGTACGACCCGGCCGACTTTGTCGCCAGCAGCCAACGCAATCCTGAGGAGATGGTCGCGCAGCTCCGGGCCAATATCGCCGAAGTGAGCAACCCGCATCTTAGCGCGCTTCTTCAGGCTATCTTCGGCGACGAAGAGCTGCTGGCCCGGTTTGCCGGCGACGAAGAGCTGCTGGCCCGGTTTGCCAGCTCGCCCGGCGGCAAGACCCTGCATCATGCCCATTGCGGTGGGCTTATTGAGCATACTCTCAATGTGGTTGAGTTGGTCAAGAAGGCGAGCGACCTGTACCCCAGCCTGGACCGCGACCTGCTCATCACTGCGGGGCTGCTGCATGATCTGGGTAAGATATACGAGCTGGAGGGCGAACTGAGCTACGACTATAGCGATGAGGGGAGGTTCTTGGGGCACGTGGTATTGACCGACCGCCTCCTGGCCGGTAAGATTGCTCAGCTACCCGACTTCCCCCAGCATCTGGCCAATACTCTCACTCATACAGTGCTCAGTCATCACGGGCGCCGAGAATGGGGGGCGCCGATCCTACCATCCACTCCCGAGGCCTGTGCGCTGCACTATGCCGACAATCTGGACGCCCGTGTCCAGGGATTTCAGCAAATCATTGATCGCGAGCGCGACCAGCCGGGGCGCTGGTCGCGATATCATCCCTACTTCGAGCGAAGTATCTTTGTCGGTCCTGCGGAAGCTGACAACGAGGAATCTAAATAGCAGACTGATATTGGCGCGATCAGTGAACCTTGTGGTTGAAGATACGTCTACGATTATGACTGAGACCAGCACGGCGCAGGTTGACATTTCGGAATTGGTACACCGGGCCAAAGAGGGCGATGATGAGGCCTTCGGGATGCTGGTTGAACAGTATCAGGATAAGATCTATGGTTATGTGTCCCGAATGCTCCACGACCCCGAGGAGGCCGAGGACGTGGCCCAAGAGGTTTTCATCCGCGCTTATCAAAACTTAGCGGGGTTTCGCGAAGCGGCGAGCTTTCCGACCTGGCTGTATCGGATCGCCACCAATCTGGCGATTGATGCGGCGCGCTCCCGCAAGTCGCGCTGGGGCGAGACCGTTTCGCTGGACGAGCCGGCAGAGACTGACGCAGGGGAGATAAGCCGTCAACTGCCCGGCGACCGACGGGGAACCGTCAGTCAGGTGGAAAGCTCCCACCTTCAACAGATAGTGGCCGAGGCAATTGCACAACTCTCGGCTAAACTGCGGACAGTCATTATGCTCTACGATATTGAGGGATTGAGCTACGAGGAGATTGCCCAAGTGCTGGGCTGTCCGGTAGGCACGGTCAAGAGCAGATTGTTCAACGCTCGCAGTCAACTGCGTGACAAGCTCGAAAAGAAGATAGATGTTGAACACTGGTTGGCAGAGATGCCGTGATTAGTTAGCTTGACA
>JALGUK010000578.1 GCA_029820875.1 Candidatus Zipacnadia bacterium | reverse complement strand
TGCTGGTCCTCAAGCGAGACATTCACGAAGAATGCCGCGATACGCCCATCAGGCGCCCTCCAGATACTGTTGACGATGGCCGGAAGAGTGGTGGTCGCCGGACCACCCCACATATGCCAGTCGGCGGTGACGGTCGGGAGCGATCTGGCAGGCTTCAAGGGGCGGAGCATCTCACCATAAGCCAGGAATTCCCGCGTCTGTGCACGGAGCCGGGCCAAGCGCAGGAGGAAATTCGCTTCGGTGGCGTAGTTGAGAATGCGATAGTCAATCCAGCCTAACTGTCCCCCGAAAACGAATAATTGCCCCATTTTCATGCGAAAGGGAAGTTTCGTCGGAGCATCGCGGTCGGGCCAAGCGTAACGTCCGAACGTCAAAATGTGGTCGCTGTAAACCGCCGCGAACATCGGGATCAAGTCAGGCCCCGTGGAGTTGCACATCAGATAAGCATCTATCAGGTCCATGTACGGCTCTGCGTTGCTTTCCGTCGTGAGGAAGGCGCCAGGGTTGTTCTCCTTGATGCGTTTTCGTATGTCCGTGAGCATTTTCCGGTATCCCTCAACCCAGTGTCCTCCACCGCCGAGCGGGTGGCCATGGTCGGCGTCGAAACACAGTGCCGGAGCCGCCGCGCCGATTTGGTCAATGTAAACGCCGCTTACGCCATACTCGCCGACCAGCCGCTCGACGATGCCGGCGACGCGTTCCTGCCACAGCTTCGTGTACGGGCACATGGGCGCGAGCTTCGCACCTGAGCCATATACTTCGATGTAGGGCTCGCCGTCTTCGTTCTTGGCTGCCCCGGGGAGGCCCTCGGTGGCGAAATTATCCGCTCCGGTGTCCCAAAGTCGGCCATTGATGTATGGCATGACTAGGAACCCCGTCCGCTTGAGCTTGGCGACCGTGTCCTTGAAGCCATCCTTGGGCGGGAAGTAGTTCGGATAGTCCACGTCAAACGGGATTTCATGCCATGAGTACCAATGCATGGCGTGTGGGACGTCAAAAAAGTCGCTGAAACGATTCGCCTGGTCAAGCACCTTTGGCGGTTCACCGCTGCCGAGGAGCCACAATGCCACATCCTTAAGCGCCTGCGGCGTCCCCGGACGCGCGGCCTCCGGTCCGGCGGAAGCCCATTTCTGCTTCAACGCCCATTGAGACCTTGCTCGCGTCGTACCAGTCGCCGGTCAACGCAGTCACACACGAATACGGGAGGTCCCTTGCGTTACCCGGTTTGCCAATATCCTGGGGGTAGTGAATCCACGAGGCGACGTATCCGCTCTCGGTCGGCTCGAAGCCAGCGGCCTTGGTCCAGGCGTTCGGATCGTGGACGCCGAAATACAACCCGCCCGCGGGGTCGTAATAAGCTGCGTACTGCATCGTCATGCCCCCGCTGGGATAGCGGCTCTTGTAAGCACTGCCGCTGACAACCGGGTTGCGCAGCTCTCTGCCCCATCCGTGGGGTACAGCCAACACATCATCCTCGCCGGTGTCACCCAGGGTGCCGAGCGGGATAACGGGGAAGCGGATTTCTCGAATGGCATGGCGCCCGGCGGCGTCCGCGAGGCTCAAATGCCATTGCGCGGAGGCGTTCTCGATGCGGACATGGCATGAAACCGTCAACCCGTCAAGTGCGGTTTGTTCCGGTCTTGGACTTCAATCCCCTTTGACGTCCCTGCGTCTATCAGCAACCTCCAGGGCGGTACCTCGAGCATCGGCGGTGCAACAAATTCCTCTCCCGTGTCGAGGTTTCGCAAGCTAATCACGCCTGCTCCGCGCTCCGGCGCATCGAACGCGATACCCAGGTGTTCATCCGTGATAAAGATGTGATTTCCCAAAAGCTCGGGGGCATTACCGGCCTGCGCTGCTCCTGGCATATCGCCCATATTCCACTTCGCACGCGCAATCTGGAGCGCGCCGAGAATAGTCGCTGCGGACTCCTGAGCCTCGATTGCAGCACGCCCGTCGTAAAGTCCGGCAAGGAGAAGGTCCCGGCCCCACCATGCCCTGTGCAGCAGTGCCCGCCGAACTTCCTGTGCGCCCGGGACATCCGGTGCCACATCCGCACTGAGGCCGTCGCCCTCGGCGACGATTGC
>JALGUK010000082.1 GCA_029820875.1 Candidatus Zipacnadia bacterium | reverse complement strand
GCGCTCAGGAGCGAAGAATCTCGAAGTTGCCGTGCCGCCCTGCTTCTGTGGTCCTCCGCGCCCAACGACAACTGCGAGATTCTTCACTTCGCTTCGCTACGTTCAGAATGACAAGGGAGCCGCTTCGCTCCCTTCAGAATGACAAGAGGGGGATGCTGCGCTCCGTTCGTAATGACAAGGGGGGCTTCCAGCCTCCCGGCAAACAAACTTCCGGGCGAACAAAAAGCCCAAGGGCCTTCGCTTACAGCGAACAGGCTCTTAGGCTGGGTGCCAATTCTACGGCCGCTTGCGGTGAGCGTAATCGAACCGCGCAACTTCCCGACGAGGCGGCCATGACGCACACATAATCCAAGTGCGTGTATGTGTGTGTGGAACATCCGTTCACACACTCCTCTCACCCACAATCACTCGAATTCAAGGTTAATATACCCACCGACTCTCGGGCTGTCAAGGGGTTCTGCAACAACTTCTCGCTACATTTCTCCTCCTCGCGTGACGGGAGCGCGCCCTGGGGACGATCGCTCTCAGACCTCAAGCCGATAAAGCTCCCTGGGGTTGTCCCAGAACCACTTGTGGGCGATTTCGATTGCCTCGTCCTCGGTCATCAGCCCCTCGTCCACACGGCCGCCCACGACGCGAGCGATGTCCAAGGGGGCTTCTTCCTCCTCCTGGACGTTTTGGGGGACCCCGACCGAGGCCAAAGCGGCTGCGGCCATCACAATAGGGAGGACGTACTTGGCATGCAAGGCTTCGTCGCCTCCTCGCCGGCTATTGCCGGAACCGGACCGAATACAGGTCCGCGTCCTTCAGCACGAATCGCAGTCGGACCGGCCGCCCGGCAAGGGCGCTGACGTCCGAGCCGCCCTCCCAGGAGACGACACGCGCGATGTCATCCCCGAAAATCTCTCGGCACTGGGCGAGCGCGAATCCGTCAATCGGATTCCCCTCGGCATCCTGAACCTCCACCTGCACACTCCCGGCCGCCGATGTCGAGTAGTTAATCACCAGCTCGCGGCCTTCGAAAACGACCGGCTTAGTCACCAACTCGCCGCCGCTGAGCGGCGCTTGTACCGATACGAAGCCGTCTACCCGCAGCGTGTGGCGACGAAAGATGGTCGCGTGCTCCTGGTGTTCGCTGACGTAAACGGATATCTCGCGGGGCGCGTCCTCGATGGCCGACTTCGTCTCCACCAGGCCCCAGCTCTGGTAGTTGTCACCATAGAACCAGTTGCCCCGGGTCCGCAGACCCGGACGGATGAACGACTCAGGCCAGACGCGGAAGCGGAGGCCGTCATGACTGGCCATGAACATGCCGTCGGTCAGCGCCGTACCAAGGCGCTGCAGTGCGGCCGCGCGGATGCGTCGCGATTCTAGTCCGGGCAAGTGGTCGTGGGACTCGGTCCAGTCGCGTTCAATGTAGCGGGTTGGAAAGCCGAGGAAGATGTGCGGCGCGCGGTAGTAGGGGATGATCTGGTTTGTGTAAAGCTCACTGACTCGACTAGGCGAATACTCCAGCCACACTGGCTCAGTCCAGTTCACAAAGTCCGGCGAGGTGCACGTACGGATGTCGCGACCGTCGCGGATGTCGCGGGTATAGGCCCGATACTCGCCACGAACTGAGTCCCAGAACGCGAGGTTCTGCGTATCTAATTTACCTTTCGTGATGACTGGTTCCTCGCTCATCAGCGACCAGTGAATCCCGTCGGGCGACTGGAACGCATAGAGCGGTAGACCCTCCCATTGTGGCTGCTTGGCGCCGCCGTTCCCCAACGCTTTGTATTTCGCCTCCGGTTTGCAGTCGGGGTTGGTGTCCAGGAACGGCGCGAAGGCGACCGTACCATAGCCGACGCCCCAGTCATGGACGATGTTGTTCTGCTTGGAGCCGTCAAATTCGAACAGGCCCAATTCCGGTTTCGTCCAGTGAATCCCGTCGGTGCTTTCCGCGTAGCAGTACACGTGGCGGTGCCCCCACTTGTATCCATTGCCGTAGAGTAACTCGGCGCCGCTGTAGTACATGCGGTAGCGGTCATCATCCTCGAAGACCGTGATGAACCCGCAGTTGTTCCCCTCCCACGGCGCGTCGGCTACGATCGCCACCTCGCGGGGCACCGGATGGTGCATCCGCAGTTCGGCGCCACCGCTGATGCGCTCAATCAGGTAATCATCCACGAATAACTCGAGCCGCGAGCCGATGTCCAAGGGTGCCGCTCCCTTCTCCTGTGCGCTGGTCGTTATGAGTGGACCTGCGGCCCAACTCAGTGCGAAACACGCAGCCGTGATGATGACCACGACTGTGATGGACTTCTGACGGTGATTCACGAGGCCGACCTCCTGAGTACTAAGATCCAACCACCTGTCACGGCCGGAACCGGATCGAATACAAGTCCGCGTCCTTCATGACGAACCGCAAGCGCACCGGCTGGCCCGGCGAGCGCGAACCCGTCAATCGGATTCCCCTCGGCATCCTGAACCTCCACCTGCACACTCCCGGCCGCCGATGTCGAGTAGTTAATCACCAGCTCGCGGCCTTCGAAAACGCACGGGGCGGATGTTCGTGCCCGGGTCCTCCTTGCTTTGGCCGGTCTTCATTGAGTGCTACCGGCCGGTCATTGTGTCGCGAGCAGAAACACGCGGCCATCCCCAGCTAATCGGGGACCAACGTCAGCGTGTACTTGTAGCAGTTGGTGCCCGTCGGAGTCTGCCCGTAGCCGGGAAGGTACAGCTCCAGGGCGTGAGTCTCTCGGTCCTCCAGGAGCGAGAAGTTCGAGAGCTCAATCCAGCCCTGGCCTGGCTGGCGATCATCAATCGCGGTGACAGAGCCGCGCCGCAGACACCCCGTCGCCTCGTCCACCTCGGCGATGACCAGCGGGTACCGCGGCGAGTTGCCCTCCGGCGGCGTGGCGGAGATGTTGCCGAGCCAGTAGAGCTTGCCTGTGACGCTGTGGCGGATCATGCGGTGGTAGGACGATGGGGAGTAGAAGCTGGTTCCGTCGCTGTACGTCCACTCCGCAGGTGGGCTAAGCGTACGGCCGCCGTCCGTGGAGATGCTGTAGAACTTGCGACCAGGGAGCTTCGCCACAGTGCCATCCCAGCCGTGCGTGGAGCCGCGCCAGACAACGAGGAGTCGGCCGTCCCTGAGCTCCGCGACCTCAGGCTCCATCAGCCCCCGCGCCGACCATTCCGGGGAAATCTCCACACGGGCCCCGGGCGTCCAGTCGTACTCCTGCGCATCGACATTCCACTTGCCGATGAACAGGACCGAACCCATCCGCCACGGCCGTTCATTGTTCTTCGGGTCGCCGGGGGCGTTCGCGTGGCGGAGGCACTGGACGAGCGTCCCATCTGAGCGAACCAGGATGTTGTTGCCGGGGCAGCCCTCGTTATGGTTGAGGAACGTGGGCTTCAGCGGCTCCTCGGGGTCGAAGGGGTCGCCGTCCTCGTAGCGGAGTTGCTTGAGTTCACTCCACGTCCGGCCCTGGTCGGCGGACGTCCTCATGTAGGTGAAGTTGTGGTACACACCGCCGACGTTGATCTGCCGGATCCACGACTGCACGAGCAGCCCGGAGGTGGGGTCGTAGACGCTGGCGCACTCGCCCTCCGAGACGGTCACGCCGCCGTAGTCAACGTTGGTGGACGATTGGACGGGGACAAACTCCGACCAGGTCCGGCCGTTGTCGGTGGACCAGCGGGCCTTGATATCCTCGCCCACATCCGACTCCCTCTCGATTAAGCGGACCTCGCGGCGCTCGAGATTCGGCCCCACGTACTGCATCTTCACCCACACCGCCTCCCCCGCAACGGCGTGTTCCACGTAAACCTCCTTCTTCACTGAGACGATGGGCTTATTCACCTTCCACGGGAGCTGATCAGACTGCTCCTGAGCGCAGGCCGGCATGACGACGCACGCCCAGACAGCCGCGAGCAGGCTTGTCCCATACCACGTTTGAGGAAACGCAATTATAATATGTCCCATTTCAGTCGACATTCCTCAGTTGCCTCCACCTTCGGCTTCGTATTTGCCAAATCTGTCACCGGTTCCTGCAGACGGTGGCAGTGGGAGCGCAAGGTTGGTTGGGTGCTATTGGCCCCTTTCTCGAGACGTTACGAACTGTGTCAGGCTGGTAGGGAGCGAGTTCGGGTGGGTCGCAAGCGCACTCCTCCCTCCCACGTGCAAGCGCGGCCAAGACGCGCTATCTGCTCTCACATCCCTCCTTGGCCCAGGGCCTCCGCTGCTGCCCCTCACCCCAGTCCCGTAGGCACAAGGTGAGTAGTTAACAATCGACATAGAGCGCGTAGAGGCGACACGGTCCAGTGAGTCTCACTCGGATTCGGAACGCGCCCTCCGGCAGCACATGTCGGTCACGCCAGACGACACGCCGCTTGAAGCCCGACTCCGAAAGCGGCACGCTGCTGTCCATGTCGTATCCTGGCATCTCCGTCAGCCCCTCGGGATCGGTGAGCGCCACTTCGAGCCGGCCCCCAGGCTCCACCTCGAAGTTGGCGTAGAGCTTCGCGTTTGCCCCGGTTTCGATCAGACAGGTGACCGCCTGGCCGAACGGGGCGTTGGGCACCGGCGTGAGGCTGCCGAAACGCTCCCTCGGAAGCGTCGCGAGCCCCAGATTGGTCTTGCCCTCCATCTTGTCGCCCGTCGGTGTGAATGCGGTGTAGTAGATCACCGTCTTGTCGCCGATGTTGACCATCGGGCCCTGCAGCAGAAGGATGTGGTCGTTGGACGTATTGTCTTTCCAGTCGCGGTCCCACGACAGCTCCTGGTCGCGCCCTATGAATACGAATCCCGGAGCCGGCTCGCGGAAGTGGACGCCGTCGTTGCTCACGATGAAGCCCAGGTCCACCGAGACCTGGTCCGCGAGGTAGTCCGGCTTCTCCGGCGGTGCATCGGTGATCGGGTGGTGCCACAGCCCGCAGATCCCGAGGCACACGTTCGGGTAGGGGATGACGTACGCGCCCAAGTGATTCTCCTCGCGGTCCCAGCCAGGCCGGTACGGTGACGAGGATTGCATGGGCTTGAAGAAGCCGTAGCAGGTCTCCAGCGGCCAGTTGTCCACATCGGGGGAGCGCCACACTGCCATCACTTTCGGGCCAGCCATCCAGATAGCCCCATGCTTCTGCAGCGGCAGGTACGCCATTGGCGGGGAGATGTGGCCTGTCACGTGGTAGTGACCCTGGTACCGATAGAGGCAGAAAGCCTCGAAATGCTGCCCGATGACTCCAGGCTCGTCCTGCAGCATGGTCCATCTGTAGCCGTCGGGACTGGCAGCGAACCTGGTGATTGAGGGGCTGTTCACCGTTTGCAGCCCCTTTCTGTGGCGCCAGCCCATGAACTCGATCACCATGAGGTACCGCCGTTCGGGCGGCCCGTCGGGCTGGAACAGGACGTCCATGTTTCCTGCCCCAGGTTCGATGTCGCAGATGTTGTTCTGCTTGCTGCCCTTGTACTCCACCAGTCCCAGGTTCGGCTTGGTCCAGTGGTAACCGTCGTCGCTCTCTGCGTAGCAGATCCTGCCGGTGTCGTAGGCGCGCACCAGGTCAGGGTCATCATCGCGAGCGACGTACCACATCCTGAACTTGTCGCCGTCGCGCACAACGGGGCAGCACTGCATGCGGCGGGCATCGGCCTCGCCGGCCGCGCCCCGGGCGAGGATCGGGTTGCCTGCGTACTTCTGCGGCTGATGCATCTGTAGCCTGACCCGATACCGCCATGGTATGCTGTAGTCGTCAAACGCGAACAATACCGCACGCTTGGGTTGCGCGGTCTGTATGCGCTCAGCGAACGACTCGGTTGTCACGAGCTGGGGTTCGGCAGCCCCCAGGATTCCCACCGCGAGTGTCCTGCAGAAGCCTCGTCGCGTGATCACCATCATTACCTCCGGTGGGGGTGCGTCGCGAGGAGCCGCTGGACAGGCCCGGAAACACGATCAGCAGCGGGGTCGAATGCGGGACGTACCGACTTCCCCATAGCTGCCTGCGCGCCGAAGCTTCGGCGGCGCGCAGGCGTAGGCTACATCGGCTGAATTCGGGCCACATCCGGCCCATTGGTCCTGGTGGATGCACGGATTCGGGCCGGATAATTCGCCTGCGGCTGTGGCCGGACCCTCCTACTCAGCCCCTCGCATGCCGCTTCGTGACTCCTCACACACCCTCTTAGAACTACGTTAGGGACAGTCTCCGTGAACCCTAATGCGGCTCGTTGCAGATGAACCAGTGGTGGCGCGCCTCAGAGCTCAACAGGTAGTCGCGTGAGTACCACTTGGCGTGCCCGTCCATGAAAGACGCATTGCACCCGTCATTGTGCCGCCACTCCGGCCACGCGGCCGCGTTCTTTAGCTGGATGGTATAACGGTATCTGTAACCGTAGCTGCTTGGATTATACCACCTGCTATCCGCGCACCAGAGGCATTCGCTGGGGGCGACTACAGCCGTTATTTTGATGACACCCCCTCGCCAGGCCCGGCCCGGGCCGTCATGCTCTGGCCCAGCCCCACTATACGCGGAGTTGTATCCATAGGCCATGCGGCAGTCAGGGCACCCGGTGTTCGGATCCATTCCATAATGCCACTCATACTGGCCATATTTGTCCGCAGGGCAATGAAAGACCCCATCGTTCTTAATGTACGGATACAGTAGGTTGCCCCACACGTCACCACCACAAGGGGTGTTTAGAGGTATCCACGAGGGCAGATAGCACGAGTCATAGTCAGTCGAGTACATCACGAACGCCAGGCCAATCTGCTTGAGATTGCTCAAGCACGAGGCCGCCAGTGACTTCTCCCGCGCCTTGGCGAAGACCGGGAAGAGAATGGCTGCCAGAATCGCAATGATTGCGATAACAACCAACAACTCGATGAGTGTGAACCCCTTTCGACGCTCTTTGGACATTTCCCTACGCTCTCCTTTGCGGTTTTACGTCAACAGTGAGCAGCCGTCGCGAACTTCGTTGTTTCGGGACAGGAGTGTCCCGAGACAGCAAAGCTCTGGAACTATTCCTCACCTCCCTTCTGTTACGCGCTCAGGAGCGAAGAATCTCGAAGTTGCCGTGCCGCCCTGCTTCTGTGGTCCTCCGCGCCCAACGACAACTGCGAGATTCTTCACTTCGCTTCGCTACGTTCAGAATGACAAAGGGGACCGCTTCGCTCCGTTCAGAATGACAAGGGAGCCGCTTCGCTCCGTAGCCTCACGGCGAACAAACCTCCCGGCAAACAAAAAGCCCAAGGGCCTTCGCTCGGAGCGAACAGGCTCTTAGGCTGGGTGCCAATTCTACGGCCGCTTGCGGTGAGCGTAATCGAACCGCGTAGCTTCCCGACGAGGCGGCCATTACGCACGCATAATCCGAGTAGCTGTGTGTGGAACATCCGTTCACACACTCCTCTCACCCACAATCACTCGATTTCGAAATATACTCGCCGCCTTTCGGGCTGTCAAGGGGTTTGCAACAACTTCTCGCTACAATTCTCCTCCTCGCGTGACGGGAGCGCGCCCTGGGGACGATCGCTCTCAGACCTCAAGCCGGTAAAGCTCCCTGGGGTTGTCCCAGAACCACTTGTGGGCGATTTCGATTGCCTCGTCCTCCGTCATCAGCCCGTCGTCCACGCGGCTGCCGAGCACACGCGCGATGTCCTCGCGAGCCATCACAAGGTGCCCCCATATCTTCTCCACGGGGAGGCGATAGTCGCCGCCGAACGCCAGAATCTTGTTGACCGGCACCATGTCAATCCACTCGTCCAGCGCTGAGCAAGTC
>JALGUK010000081.1 GCA_029820875.1 Candidatus Zipacnadia bacterium | reverse complement strand
GGAGTGCCCTTGAGCGCTTCCGCCCAAGCTCCGACATGCATGGCCGTGACCGTGATTATATCTCGTCTTCCTGTTTCCGAAGGGTGTCGGACGCTTCCGGATGCATCGGCCGTGCTCATGGTATCATTCGCTGGAAGAGCGACGATTTCCACTTCCCGCTTGGGCGTACGCAGTCCCATACGCCCCGCCTCACGCACCAGCCGCTCCGGACGGCTCAAGTCATCCATTGCCACCTGCAGGAAGGCGTTCTCGGCGTGCCGCGTTTCCACTTTCTGCCGCAATGCCTTGTACTCTCGCTCCAGTGACGCCACACGCGCATGACTGGCGACAAACAACAGCCCCAGACACCCCATACCCCCTATCAACATCACGCGCGGCAGCAAACCTTTACGGCGTCGGCGGCGCTTGTGCACAGGCCAGCGTCTTGGTCTAGACCAGTCGCTTACTGGAACGCGCTCAGCAAGTCCCAAAGCCCCACCCCCCTCTGTGAGGTCCTTGCTGGCTGAGCCGGTCTTCACACCTTCGCATCGTATCCCGGCGGTGAGCGGGGGGCGTGGCTTCGGCAGGGTCTGCGAGTGGGACGGCGACGGAGGCCGGCGTCCTTGTGGTAATGTTGAGGTGCGTGTCGTGGTTTAAAGTGGCTGCGTTCATAGCTGCGATCCCTGGGTCAAGCGCTGCGGTCTATGCTGTTGTGGCCCCCCGCTCGGCACATCTTCCGAAGAACCGCCGGGCCCTTCGGAAATCGGATGTCAAGTCCAACACTCACGTCCCCAACAGCCCCGAGCATCTTCCACGACTTCAGCCAAAGTCACACCCTGCCTGGTTCCTACTTGTCCCCCTGTGCCAGAAGCTTGTCTCTCTCTTTGCGCCAGGCTTCGGCGTCCCAAAGCTCTATTCGATTAAGTGCGCCGACGAAAACGACTTCTTTGCCCAACCCTGCAGTCTCGCGAAGCGCAGGCGGGATTCGAGTGCGCCCTACATCGTCCAAAGTGCATGAATGGGCGCTGCCGAAGTAGATCCGCGCCAACCGCTTGGTTTCCTCGTCAAAAGGGTCTCGGTCCTTGGCCCGCTGCGCCAGAACCTGCCACTCCGCTTGCGGTAGAAGCTCCACACATGCCCGGCTCGCAGCATAAGCCATGAATTCCTCTCCCAACTCTGCACGCAGCTCCGTGGGAATCACTACGCGGCCCTTGTCATCCATAGTGCGCTCGTAACTGCCGAAAAACATCGGAGTGACTCCCACTTTTTCCCCTGAGTTACCTCTTTATACCATAATTTCCCACACCAGTCAAGCCCTTTACTAAAATTTTTTACGGTCGGGTTCAGGGCCATGAAAATAGGACGTACCGCAGCCCTCAGACCCTCTCTGCACACCATAATTGCGCACTCCTGCAACGTGGGTTCTCTGCCACCTCCTGCGGCGTCGGCCTTAGAGCCTTGCGAGTCAATATCTTCGTCTCTTGCCGGCCGCTGCAGCGGCACTCTGGAATATCCGGCGGGCAGCGACATGTCTTCACCAGGCGCCTCAGCGACTGGCGCGCTGTTCGATGTTCCAACGAATGGTAAGTCAGTATGCAGATTCTTCCCCCAGGCACAAGCAACAGAGTCGCATTCTCGATTGCGGTAGCCAGGGAACGCAGCTCGTCGTTGACGGTGACCCGCAGGGCCATGAAAGTACGAGTCGCAGGGTGAATCTTTCCCCGGCGATATCTCGGCGGGACGGCATTCTCGATGATTCGAGCCAGTTGCCCTGTGGTATCAATCGGCTGGCGGGCGCGCTCACGAACAATCGCGCGTGCGATGAAGCTGGCTCGGCGCCCCTCGCCAAACTGTATCAAGAGCCGACGAATCTCCGCTTCCGACATGCGTGCGAGAACCTCAGCAGCGGTAGGTCCGCTGGTCGGGTCCATCCGCATATCGAGAGGGCCATCCTCCTGAAAGGAAAAACCACGGTAAGGAGTGCCAAGTTGGAGACTGGAGACGCCTAAGTCGAGGAGAATGCCGTCTGGGCGAGGCACTTGCAGCTCCTCGAGGATGCTTGGGAGGTCACGGAAATCACCGTGGACGAGGTTTACACGTTGTCCGAACCGGGCAAGGCGCTGCTTTGCCACACTCAGGGCATACGGGTCGCGGTCGATCCCGATGACCCTTCCAGCCGGGGCGCTGGCCTCAAGTAGCCCGAGGGCGTGCCCACCCTCCCCAACGGTGCCATCCACGTATAGGCCTCCGGTACGGGGCCGAAGCAGCTTGAGTACCTCTGTCAGCATCACTGGCAAGTGTCTGGCCGTTGCTGGACAACTCCTTTATCAGCATCCGCTGGAGGCACATATGCACGTCCCTGTGAGCGCCGCGTGCGCCTCCCAACCACTTGAAGTGGGCTGGCTCTATCATTTTAGATTCTCTCCTTAAGCATCCTCAGACCCGCGTCTCCTTTCTGCGGACGCTTCTCGTAGCGCTCCTTGGGGAAGATCCGGATACGGTCTACGGCGCCGACGGAAACGATGTCGCCATCCAGTCCTACACGTTCAAGAAGCGGGATGGGGATGCTGGTCCTGCCTTGCTTGTCCTGCGAGCATAAGGCGGAAGCCTCGCCCAGGTGCTCCAGTAGTTCCGTGGTGGAATCGGCAAATGGCTTTTCCTGCCGCAGTCGGTCTTCGATTTGGAGCCAACGGTCCATGGGGAAAAGCTCGAGGCAATCAAAAGCAGCGACCGCGACGAAGTCCTCGCCAAGCGACTTCCGAAGCTTGGCTGGAATAATGATGCGGCCGTTGGGACCGACTGTGTGATGGTGAACGCCCAGCAGAGGCATCTTCCTGCCTCTTTCCCATCGTTTGCAATACGTTTTTACTCCAAAACGATGCGAATTCGGTCTTGTAGTATATCCTTATACCATAAAATGTCAAGTTGTCAAGAAAAAAACTGCAGGAGGGCCGCGAAGTTTTCATTCTTCTCAATTCAATTGCGTACGAATTCCGCCAAGCAGAGGGTATATCGCCGAATGCATAGCGCTGCAGGTGATCCATTCGAAGCCCTCGAAAAAGTCAGGCGGACACGCCTTGGATAAGTGCCAGACGCCGAGCTTGTTGACAGTGCGAATCGGCCACGAGTATAATGCTCCCGATAGAGTCGGTATGTCTGCCTTTTGTGCTGCAGACGGGCCGTATGGGAGGACCGCTCGCCTTCGGCGGTAGGAGGGAATGACAGCGATTGGAGCTTGAGCAGGCCCGCGAGTTGACGCGGCGGATTGTGGATAATGTGGAGAAGGTTATCTTCGGCAAGCGGGACGTCATCGAGAAAGTGCTTGTCGCGATTATGTGCGGCGGGCACGTGCTCCTCGAGGACGTGCCGGGGGTTGGCAAGACCACACTCGCGAAGGCGTTCGCAAAATCGCTGGGATGCAAGTTCAAGCGGATTCAGTTCACACCTGACTTACTCCCCTCGGATGTGACCGGCGTTTATATCTTCGACCAGAGCACAGGCCGGTTTTCCTTCCGCGACGGCCCTATCTTCGCCAACATCGTGCTCGCGGATGAAATCAACCGCGCGTCACCCCGCACGCAGAGTAGCCTCCTGGAGTGCATGCAGGAACGGCAGGTTACAGTGGACGGGACGACACACTCGCTTCCCGCGCCCTTCTTTGTAATCGCTACTGAGAATCCTATCGAATATGAGGGCATCTATCCATTACCGGAGTCGCAGCTTGACAGGTTCATCCTCCGGCTCAGGCTCGGCTATCCGGAGCGCGATGCGGAGCGGGATGTCATTCGAGGGCAAGCTCGTGAAAACCCTGTTGAATCATTGCCCGTAGTGGCGTCGGCTCAGGACATCATTGATCTCGGCAACGCGGTCCGTCGCCAGCATGTGGATGAGGCGCTCTACGATTACATTCTCGACCTCGTCGCTGCCACACGTGCGTCGGAGCAACTCTACCTAGGCGCAAGTCCGCGGGCTGCGATTGCGCTTTTCCGTGCGGGGCAAGCTCTTTCCCTAATCAAAGGGCGCGACTACATGATTCCGGACGACGTGAAGGAGCTTGCGGAGGCGGTGCTGGCGCACCGAGTGGTCGTACGGCCCGAGACGCGGCTATCCGGCGTGGGAGCGGATGAGGTTGTTCGGGAGCTGATTGCCCAGACGCCAATCCCGCGCTCAAACCCCGAGCAATGAGCGGGTGCAGGATGCACGTGGTATGGACCAAAAAGGGGAAACTGCTGCTGACAGCAACGGCACTGCTGTACCTCGGAGCCGCAATCAACGAGCAGCCCGTGATGTATTTCATGGCGAGTGCGACTGCGGCCCTTCTCATTGTATGCTTCATGACAGCCAGGGCCACAGGGCGGGCCGTGCAATGCGAGCGGGATGTGCGGGTGACGCAGGCGGTCGAGGGGACCTCGGTTCCCGTCCGCACTGTTCTTCGATACTCCGGGCACATTCCTCTGTTCGGAGTGGCGCTGCGCGAGCAGGTGGAGAATCTCACTCTCGGTATCCGGCGGACGGTAAGCTACGGATGTCCGCTCCTGGAGCCCAACGGCCACAGCGAACAGGTCACGCCTGTGGACCTTTCGATTCGCGGGCGTTACCGTTTCGGGCCGCTCCGGCTTGTGGTGCCTGACCCTCTGGGCATATTCGAAGGCACGCGGGAGGTACCATCCGAGCAGGCTGTTGTCGTCGTGCCCCGGACGTTCGAGATGGATCCAACCGTATTGACCCAGGAGCTGTCTGCGGGAACTCAGGGCGTTTCGCAGCCGATTATCGTCGGCGGTGACACCGAGGTCGCCGGAGTACGGGAATTCATGCACGGCGATGACCTGCGCCGCGTGCACTGGAACTCAACGGCGCGCACCGGGCGTCTGATGGTCAAACAAATCGAGAGCCGACTCACCACTGCTTTGACAATCATTTTAGACCTATACCGCCAGCAGGTCTGGGGCAAACCGCCTGACTCGACCCTGGAACATGCGGTGCGGGTCGCCGCCTCCCTGGCGGAGCGGGCATTCAACGACGGGCACCTGATGCAACTGGTCTGCCATGAGCGGAAGCGCCTGTTTCTTCCTCTGGACCGCGGTGCCATTCAATTTCAGCGTGTTCTGGAAACTCTCGCATCCGTCAGAGGACAAGGGGATGTTGCGCTGCCTGAGCTGCTCCGATTCGAGCAGATCTCCATCCGTCCGCGCTCAACGGCTGTCGTCATCTCCGCCTCGCCGGATGTCAGAGCCGCACAGCTTATCATGTCCCTGCGACGGCGGAACGTCCATGTGATTTTCGTTTCGCTTGTCGCCGCAGGCCTCGCAGGAGCAGCCCAGGAGCCGGAGCATGAACCACCCAGCCTGCAGGATTACATCCCGTTGGTCCATGCCGTAAGGGCCGTTGGCGCGCAGGTGGTCCAGCTTACCCGTCCTGGCGAGGCGCAGGCCGCTTTCTTCGCAATGTCCCGTTCGCGCGGGGCCTGGGAACGTATCGCTTAGCAATCGGAAGGGCAAAGTGAGCATAGGTTCACCGACCACACAGGCAATAGTGAGGCCGCGCCAGAAGCCGCTGGAGTACGGGCAGACCCCGCTGGTTTACGCTGGCGGCTGGGTGGCGATGACCATAGCCGTGCTGGCACAGTCCACCCTCTTCACCGATCAGCTCTTCACGGTGAAGCTGCTCGGGCTTCTGGCGCTCGCTCTGCCTGTCAGCCTTGCCCTGCGCAAAAGGCCGGTCAATCGTCAGCATGTCAATTTCGTCGTTTTCGTCACGGCACTTGTACTGGGAATCATTGAGCTTCGACAGGATTTCGTCCCCGCCCAGAACATGGTGCGCGGAGTGCGCGGACTGATGATAGGACTCAGTGACGCGCGGTTGCTCTTTCTTCTGATTCGAATCTTTTGTTGGATTATGGTCTTCCGGGCGTTCGCACTCCTGGATGACCGTGACGTTGTGCTCTCGGTTGTGCCTGCTGCCTCGATTATAGTGCTGGTAGTTGTTCTGAACCGGTCACCTGTTCTAATTATTCATACCTTCGTTCTTACTTGTGCAATCGTTCTACTGCTTGCTCTGGACCATGGCAGCGGTGTTGTGCAAGCGTCTCCGCAAGGAGCCCCACCGGATGGATTTCAGCTATACCTGCTGAACACCTGGGCAAGCGCACTTGTCTGGGTGTGGCTGGTTACAGCGGTCGTGTTCGCAAGCGTAATCAGCTTTGACTGGCCGCAACAGGCCGTCAGACGTGTCCGGATCCTGGCGGCGTATCGAATCTCCCGTACGCTCCTTTCGGCCAACCGCATGGGTTACAACGCCCCTTCGGCGCGTTTGGAATTAGCCGGGCCGGGTCCGAACCTGGGGAAGGCGGTGGTAATGAGAGTCTCCGCTGCCCGGCCGGCCCTGTGGCGTGGTGAAGTCTACTCGAAGTATCGCGGGCGGTACTGGGAGAAGGATTGGCCCCGGAAACGCCACGTGGAACTAACCGGAGGGCTTGACCACATCGGTCCGATACCCTCCAAGAATAAGCGTACCGACATATTCACACAAAACGTGACCGCAGTCCTGCCGATGTGTGGAATTCTATATGCCGCTTACCGGCCCGTGATGCTGCAGACAGACGCGCTCCCGCGAGTCATAGTTGATAAGGGGAGCGATGTTCTCACAACTTCCCGAGTGATTCACCCGGGGGAGGAATACGCTGCTGTCTCGGTGCGGGTCGAGCCGGCGACTGCGGGAACCCGGTACACAGCGGAGGACCACCTGGGCGATTTAGAGAAGCAGGGATACCTGGACGTTGAAGCGGTGCCGGAGCGGGTAATAGACTTGGCCAGGAAGGTGACGCGGGGCGCGAGGACCCCCTATGAGAAGGCAACGGCCATCCAGGAGTACCTCGGCGCGAATTACAGCTACAGCGAGCGGACCCCGCCTCTCCCATCCGGGGCTGATTTTGCGGAGCATTTCCTGTTCCGCCTGCGGCGGGGCAACTGTAACCACTTCGCTTCCGCGATGGCGATAATGTGCCGCGCCGTCGGGATTCCCGCTCGTCTCGCAACCGGATTCGCGGGCTACATCGTGCGGGAGAATGACGCACACGCCTGGGTCGAGGCATATCTGCCGGCGGTGGGATGGGCGGAGTTTGACCCGACCCCGAGCCGAAATGTTGTTCCGTTCCGAATCCAGGCGAAAACGTGGATTGCCGGAGTCCGCAAAAAGACGATGGACGCGCTAGTCGCCGCAGGCGCGTGGCTGGTGATGGCTCCCCAGATTTACGGCAGGGAGGCGCGGGCTGCTCTCGCCCTCGCCGCGCTGGGAGCGATTTGTATTGGCCTGGCATTTCTTCTGCGTAGGCGGCGGGAACGAGGAATCCGGCCCAACAGAC
>JALGUK010000080.1 GCA_029820875.1 Candidatus Zipacnadia bacterium | reverse complement strand
CCAGCTTCGGGCCTATGATCAAAATGATCCTACCACCATCCTGAAGGCAGCGGTTGAGTTGCAGATAGCTGCTAGTGATCGGGAAAGACTCCTAGACTTGCTGAGCGAGCTCCTAGCACCAGTCGAAGTCGATAACCTAGAGGGAATGCTCAGAGAGTTCACGGTGTCGCTTGGTGATAAGGAGCAGATTAGGGTGCCGGGTTGTGTCAATGTCATGACCATGCACCAGGCGAAAGGCCTCGATGCCCAAGCGGTGTTCATTGCCGCCGCCGAAGATGAGTACATTCCTGGCCGAGCGGCAGGCGCCCAAGTCGATGACGAACGAAGACTCCTATACGTTTCACTGACACGCGGCCGGGAGTATCTGTACATTTCTCACTGCCTGAGAAGAGTGGGGGTTCAACGTTACACAGGCCGGACATCGGGGACATCGCGGCGCAACTTGACGCAGTTCCTTCAGGGAGGTCCACTGCAATCTGAGAATGGAGCTGCGTACACGGCCTCGCTACCATGACGGGCGCTCACCACTTCTTCTTTGCATCGTGAAAGAGTGCGAGGCTGCAGCAGGAGTGCTTGATTGAGGGCCTTTGCTTCGACCCGTGTCCTTGCGTGTCGTGGGTCAGCTGTGAACCCGGGCTGGCCTCCCAACACTGACCCCTAGCACAAGAACAACAAACGGAGAATGAACGTGTCGCCTGCTGTCCAGCCAAGATGCAGCCAAGGGTGTCGCAAACGGTCGAGACCGGTCCATACAGTGGTTTGGTAGATGTCTGGGGAATCTTTAGAAGGTACTGTCGACCGCATCATCTACCATAGCGAGGAGACAGGGTACAGTGTGCTCCGCCTCGCGCCTAGCGAGCAGCTTCCGCGCGCCAATCTGACTCCCGACGGCTTGGTTGCGGTAGTCGGCAACCTCTTCGAAGTGGTTCCTGGAGAGTCCCTGCGCCTCCAGGGAGTATGGACCGACCACCCCCGCCACGGCCGCCAGTTCCGGGTCGAACGCTGCCAGCGGCTTCGCCCCGCCACGCTTGAAGGCATACGTCGGTATATCGGCTCCGGCCTGGTCAAGGGCATCGGGCCGGTCACCGCAAGTCGCATCGTCGATACCTTCGGGAAAGATACACTGGAAGTGATCGACGAGAACCCTGAGCGGCTGCGCGAGGTCCCGGGCGTCGGCCCCAAGCGGGCGCACATTATCCAGGCTGCCTGGGAAGAGCAGCGCACTATTCGGAACGTGATGGTTTTTCTCCAGGGCCACGGTGTGAGCACGCGCCTGGCGGTGAAGATCTACAAGACGTACGGAGACGATGCTGTCGCTGTGGTCGAGCAGGATCCATACCGCATGACGCGGGACATCCGGGGCGTTGGTTTTCTCACTGCCGACCGGATCGCCCAGGCCCTGGGGCTGGCGCGCGATGCGCCTTCTCGCCTCGAGGCGGGGGTGCTACACACACTAGAGAAGGCGGTTGGCGAAGGGCACGTGTTTCTGCCTGGAACGCAGCTTGTCCGATCCGCGGCCGAGCTGTTGGAGGTCTCAAGCAAAGCAGTCAAGGCTGCAATCGACCGGCTCTTGATAGACGGGACGTGCGTCGCTGGGGCGTATAAGCCCGAGGGCAAGCCGGCAGAGACAGGGATCTATCTTGCGCCGATGTGTTACGCCGAGGAGGGCGTCGCGAGCAGGCTCGGCAACCTTCTCGAAGAACCGACCTCCCGCCTCTCCGCGCTGCGGAGACTTGATTTCGTCGAGCTCTTTGCCAGCGGGGAGCTGGCTCTGTCCGATCTCCAACTGAAGGCGGTAGAGAACGCCATCCGCCACAAAGTCAGCATCCTCACCGGCGGCCCGGGCACGGGCAAGACGACAGCCCTGCGCGCCCTTGTGGATGTGATAGGTCGGGGCAGACACAGCATCGCTCTGGCGGCCCCTACTGGCCGCGCCGCCAAGCGCCTGAGCCAGGCCACCAGTCACCCCGCCAGGACCATCCACCGGCTGCTCGGCTTCAAGCCTTCTGGCGGCTTCGAGCGCGACGAGCACAATCCTCTCAATGAAGATATCGTCGTCATTGATGAGGCATCGATGCTCGACATCGTGCTGGCGAACAACCTGCTGAAGGCCCTGGATCCTGGTGCGCATCTGATGCTTGTCGGGGACGTCGATCAGCTCCCCAGCGTTGGCCCGGGGGAGGTGTTGCGGGACATCATCGCCAGCGGGGTGGCGCCTGTAACCCGGCTTGATACGATCTTCCGCCAGCCCGAGGGGAGCTTGATCGTGCGCAACGCGCACCGCGTGAACGCTGGCCAGATGCCCCTTACCCCGAAGGGCGCTGCTGATTTCTTCCTGTTCGTTGAAGAGGATCCGGGGAAGGCTGCCGCTCTGGTGGTGGAACTGGTCACCCGTCGTATCCCAAGGAAATTCAGGATGGATTCCCTAGAGGACGTGCAGGTCCTTTCGCCGATGTACCGCAGTGCCGTTGGCGTCGACGAGCTCAACGCTGCTCTCCAGGAAGCGCTCAACCCGCCTTCGCCCCACGCGACAGAGAAGCGCGTCGGCGGGCGCGTCTTCAGGGTGGGGGACAAGGTCATGCAGACGCGGAACAACTACCGGAAAGATGTCTACAACGGCGACATCGGGCGCATTGTCGCCATTCGGTCCATGGAGCAGGAATTCGACGTTCGGTTCGATGACGATCGACTTGTAGGCTACGACTTCGCCGAGTTGGATGAACTTGTTCACGGTTACTGCGTGTCGGTGCACAAGTCCCAGGGCTCTGAATACCCCTGCATCGTGATGCCAATCCTGACCACACACTACGTAATGTTGCAACGCAATCTACTCTACACCGCGATCGCCCGGGCCCGTCGGCTCGTTGTGCTAGTGGGCACGCACAAGGCGATCTGGCTGGCGGTTAAGAATGACCGGGTCGCGCGACGATACACTGGGCTGATCTCCAGGCTTCGGGAATCATTCTAGTCTTTGCACAAGATTCATAGAGGCAGCTGCTCATGCTGTTGCGCCGACGCGACCGCGAATTGACCGCAGCCCTCGGGGCGTATCAATTCGCAGATCATGAGAACGCATCGGTCACTCCCGCTCGCCGCGAGTAACACCAATGTAGAAGTTAATCCGGAGGACTGCAGCGACCGGGGAAACTGCGCATTTCGGCAGTCACTCGCACCCCCCGAAAGCGCGCCGCAATCGATCCCCTGTTTTACACTTCTTTCATCCCGGTTCAGCCAATAAAGAACAGAGACGCAGAAACCCCAACCGCCGGTTCTGCGCGGAGATACAAACTGCACACTGAATGCCCGCCCAGCATCTATTAAGACGCGGCCCGTACTAAGCAAGGGTTCACTTTGCGTAGCGTTGTTCGCCGGCCTAACCTGAAACACCGATTCGACGTCAACCCTGCACGATCATTTGCAGCAGAGGTGTCTACTGATGGGCGCTACAGCTTCTGTTCTGAATGGTTCACCGACACCGTTGGAGAGATGCATCTCTACGACGTGGGCGACCTTCATGCCGGATGGCGCGCGACCAATCGGCCATACTGATGGTTCGCGATCGAGTTGACACTCGTATGAGCTTGTCTGCCGCACCCCTCCGTGTCGTTGAGGCCGTGGCTGATTCCTGCAGTTCGTTCGATGGGCATCATGCGACTGAGTGACGCCCGACCATCCTCCCCCTCGAGTTGCCAACAGTAGCGACTACTCCATAAGATCGAGATGTGAGGCAGGCCAAAATCCATCCGGCTGGTTCAAGGAGGCTTCACTGATCTCCTCGGGGAGGCCCCTTGCGCGGGCAGTCCGGCCGAGGTCGCCTTGGTCTTGGCAACTGGCACAAAGCTGGGACAACTTGGGATCGCGTTTGCCAATATCATCCTCTTGCACCCGCGTTTGGGCGGAGCGCGTATAAGGCCGAAACATGTAGGCCGACCGACGAAGGCGAGCTTGAAGCGACTATCGGCCAGAGCCCGGCTCGAAGGTGAGCAAGACGCGACGGTAGAGGCAAACATTGAGCGCGTCGCGCCAGCTGGGAGGATCTCAATGGTGAAGAAGCAACGGCTCAAGGCATTTTCAGCTCTCCTGGTCTTAGCCCTAATGCTTGGCGCCATTCATGGGACGGCCTTTGCAGATGATGGGATTCAAGGCACCCTCGATGACATTACTGAGCTGGTCAAGGACATCTCAACGGCGGTGGTGCGCCTGATCCTGATCATCAGCGGCGGGCTCTTCACGCTCGGTGTAGTGCGGGGCGCTTTCGACGGCGTTCTGGGATCTACCCTGGGCAACACCTTCACCGCCTCAACCGGGCTGTTCCGGGCGATCGGCGCCGTCGTCGCCTTTGTGGTTTTGCTGTTCGGCGTGGGATTCTCGCGCAACTTTGTGGAATTCCTGGCCGAACGCTTCCTCGCTGAGGAGTCAATGGCCCTGCCTGTGGTCGACATTCCAGAAGGCGGGGCGGGGGAGGTTCCGGTCAGCATGGACGAGGCGCTGCAGCTCGATCCGATTCAGGAAGTCGTATCGGACTTCGTCCTCGCGTTGGTCCGGGTCCTGATCGGCATAGGCGTGGCTTTCTTTACAGTGGCGGTGGCGTCGGGCGCGTTCGATGCTCAACTGGGGAACATCATCGGCAACAGCCTGGCTGTTTCCCGCGGATACGCGCGCATCATCGGCGCTGCGGCGGCAGTGCTCTTTCTGATTTTGTCGATGCCTCTTTCTAAGGCGCTCGTGGATGCCCTGGTGCCCAACCTGCTCGCGGGCGGCATTCACATCCCGGAGATCCTTCCGTAGTGGCTGTGCTCTGTCGGGGGTAGAACCGTGTCACCCGCTTCAGGACCCCGAGAATTGATCAGGAGCCAAAGGGCGCGACGCGCGGCAGCGATGTGCACGACGGCCTTATGCGCACTGCTCTTCACACCGGCGACGGCGGCGGCGGGCTCGGCGGGTGCGACAGCGATACAGACTACGCCGCAGGCAACCCCGGCAGCGACCCCCGCGCCGCCTCCCGACGATAGCCCAAAGGTCGAATCCAGTCCAACACCGCAGCCCAATCTTGTCCAGCAAATTGTCCGACATACGATTACCTTCTCGGCAAGCTCGTTGATCGATGCCATCACAGAGGCCTTCGTGGAGCTAAGCCGGAAGTCGATGGACGGCGCGGTGAACAAGGTGCTGCCGGCGATGGATTCCTCCATGGTCTGGCTGACGGAGGTAGATGACAGTGGGCTGTCGAAATTCCCGAAGTTTGAGGCGGCGGTGCGGGGCGCCTGGAGCGCCATGCTCAAGGTCGCGTTGGTGCTCGCACCGCTCGTCCTTGCGTTGGCTGTCCTCGCCATCCTGGGGGGTGGAGGGAGCGCGGTAGAGGCACGAGCGGAGACGATAGCACAGGTGTTGAATGTGCTGGTTTCCTACGCCGGCGCCGCAGCTTCATTCTACTTGCTCTCGCTGGGCGTCCGCGCCTCCTGGGGGCTCACGGCCTTCATCTGGAGCGTAGACCTGGGTGTGCAGATTGAACCGGCGAGGGTGATGCTGGGCGGGGTGATCACCTCCGTGAGCGCCTACTTCCTGGGTATGAGCGCGCCGCTCTTCTCCATCTACCTGCTCTTCTTTTTTGTCTTCACGGTGCTGGCTCTGCTTGGCGCGCTGGGCCTGGCGCTTGCTGCGACAACGGCGCTGCTGGCGCTGGGCGTAATCATCGCGCCGCTCATGATCGCTCTGGGATCCATACCGCAGTTCCGATGGCTGACCTGGACCTGGACCCGGCTCATGACAGGACTGCTGCTCTTGCCCGTGGTCAACGCCACCATGCTGAAAGTCGCCTCCCTGATGAACGTGACAATGCTGGACGCCCTTGCGGGCGATCAGATGGGTTCGGCGTTGTTGAGCTTCTTTGTGGTGGCCGGGTCGCTGTCGCTCGTGATCGGGATCAACTACAAGGTCGGCCATCTGGTGTTCGGCCCGGTGTTAGAGGTGCACCGCAGAGCGCTCGGCGCGACGAAGGCCGTCGCTGTCCTGGCGGCCGCAGGAGCAGCGGTTGCGCTCGGGGGGCCGGGTGTGCTCAGGGCGGGCCTGGGCCTCGGCGGCGGCCTGGGACCTGGACTGCCGGTCGCCGGGGGTGGGAGCGGCTCTCAAAGCGGGGGCGGGCGAGGGTCGCCCATAAATGTCCTTCCGGGAGCGCGCGGCGCTGGGCCCGCACTGCCCCCGAAGGCGGCGAGCGCGGCGCTCTCGGCCCTGGCAGGTATGTCCAGCAATCCGGCCGTGCGTGGCGCGCTCGTGGCCGCCGCGCAGGGCTTCCATCAGGCGGCCATCAGCGAGGGGAAGGGCGCTGGGGCTGCGGGGGGCTCCTTTGCGGTGGGGTTGCTGGCGGCCGGAGGTGTGTACAGTGTCTCGACGCGAGACGCGGCGCGGGCGGTCCTGGGAGAGCAGGCGACACCGGAAACTGTGCGGGGGCTGGCGGGCACAGCCGCGTTTCAGCGCGCCGTGCGGTCGGCTCGGAGCCATGCCATGGGGTTGGAGAAGGCGGGAATACCCTTCGCAGACCAGGTGAGGGAGGCGGGATTTGCCAGCGCGGAGAGCTACCTGGGAGGTCTGACCTTCCAGGTTGGCCACAGGCATCTTGAGGCGGCTCTGGAGTCCGTCTTCCCTTCGCCGGAGGGGCGTCCGTCCGCATTGGCCTCCGGGATCCCGCAAGGCTCCGTCCGGCCTCAAGAGGTGCTGGCGGCGATGGGCCGCCACCTGGACGAACTTGGCGGAGGGGGATTCCCAGGCGCAGAAGGAAGGATGCGACTCTTGAAGCAGGCGGGTTGGTGGTCGTTCAACCCGCCGCCGAGCGATCCCTCTTTCAGCCGCTACGCGCGGGCATTCCTTGGGGCAGGTGAGTACCTTGCGGGGGTGGGGGAGGGGACGGCGCTGGCGGAGCTCGAGAGAGCTGTGCAGCAAGCACGGGGAGACCCAACGAAGGAGATCACGCCGGCGGAGCATATGGCCAGGATCCAAAGCAACATCCTCGCGGGGGACTTTGGGGAACACCAGGAGGCTCTGGCCAGGTTCTTCGAACCAATACGGCGTGGATTTGGGAGTTAGTCATGCGGGCGACTCGTGTTCCACCGAAGTTGGAGCCGGCAAAGACGACGGCCGGGTTGCCTGTCGGCCCGCGCGAGCTTG
>JALGUK010000577.1 GCA_029820875.1 Candidatus Zipacnadia bacterium | reverse complement strand
GGTCATCGGCCTTGCGCTTTGGCTCGGACGCGACCTGTTCTGGGGCATTTACAACCTCTTCCACGCAAGCAACGGCGGCGTGGCCTACTGGGCGCACATCGGCGGTTTCGTGTTTGGGGTGCTGGTTGCCTATGCTCTCGGGATGCGCAGCGAAGGTGGGAAGGAGTACTCTCTGGAAGACGCATGGGCAGCCTTCCGTGCCGGCCGTTTCCAGTCAGCAGTGCGCCAGTTTGAGCAGTTGGGCACCCAGCAGCCCCTCAGCCCTGATGCGCAGGTTGCATTGGCCGAGTGTTATGATAGGATAGGTGAGCTCGCCCGTGCGGTGGAGGTGTATGCCAATACTGTCGAGATGCTCGGGCGGAGCGGACGCTGCGAAGAGGCTGTGGAGGCGTTTCGCACGAGCATGGGGCGCCACCTGATTGACGAGTTCCCGCCGGCGCTGCTGTACCGGGTCGGCTGCTGCTATGAAGAGGCAGGCCAGTACAGCAAGGCCTTGCAGACTTTCGACGCGCTGGCCCGGCATTATCCCCAGTCCAAGGAGGCTGAGGCGGCGGTCGTCAAGTGCGGACAGATTTGCCTCGATCGACTGCTGCAGCCCGCTGACGCGTTGCGTTACCTGCGGATTATCCAGAAGCAACGCCCCGATTCGGAATGGATTTCCGTGGTCCAAAACGCCATCGCGCGGGCGGAACGGATGCTCGAAACCCGAAGTGATAACGGAGGCTGAGCCATGGCGGAGCAGATGCGTATCGAAAAAGACGCCCTCGGGGAAAAGGCCGTGCCTGCAAGCGCTTACTACGGCATTGCCACCGCACGCGCGCTGGAGAATTTTCCCATCAGCGGGCTGATGCACCACCCTACGTTCATTGACGCATTCGTCATGGTCAAGTCAGCGGCCGCTTTGGCCAATCGCGACCTGGGACTGCTCGACGAGCGTGTAGCTGGCGCCATCGTACAGGCCGGGGCGGAGGTATTGCAAGGCGAGCTGAGGGACCAGTTCGTGGTTGATGTCTACCAGATGGGAGCCGGTACATCCATTCACATGAACGTCAACGAAGTCCTGGCCAACCGCGCGATCGAGATACTCGGCGGCCGGAAGGGCGATTACAGGCCATGCGTTTGGGCGCGCGGTTGCTTGCGGCCGACCTTCTGGCCGCCCTCGATGAGCTGACGGACGCCCTGGAGGCCAAGGGGCGGGAGTTTGACGGCATAATAAAGTCCGCGCGGACGCATCTGCAGGACGCTGTGCCCATTCGCCTCGGCCAGGAGTTTGCCGGTTACGCGGAAGCGATGCGGAAGTGCCGTATGCGATTGGAGGAGGCGTGTGTGTCACTTGAAGAACTCGGAATCGGCGGCAGTGCGGCTGGCACAGGGCTTAACACGCACTCTGAATACCGCGGGAAGGTCATCGCTTACTTGCGGGAGTGGACCGACCTTGACCTGCGGCCTGCGCCTGACCTGCGGGAGGCCATGCAGAGCAACCAGCCCATCGCGCACGCCTCCAGCGCTTTGAAGATTCTCGCCCTCGAGTTGACACGCATCGCAAATGACCTGCGCCTGCTATGCTCGGGACCGATGACCGGCCTCGCAGAAATCATCCTGCCGCCCGTGCAGCCCGGCTCGTCCATCATGCCCGGGAAGGTCAATCCTTCCATGGCGGAAATGCTGAACATGGTGGCATTCCAGGTGATAGGCAATGACCTCGCCGTCTCGATGGCGGTGCAGGCCGGCCAGCTCGAACTCAACGTGATGATGCCGCTGATGAACCATAACCTGCTGCAGTCAATCGAAATTCTGATAAACGCTATCGCCGCCTTCACGGAGCGGTGCGTGACCGGTATCGTTGCCGACGAGGAACGCTGCCGGTACTATGTAGAGCGCACGATGGGCCTCGCGACCGCGCTCAACACTTACATCGGCTACGCGAACGCCGCCGCAGTCGCCAAGGAGGCGCTGCAGACCGGCCGCTCGATTATCGAAATCGTCCGCGAAAAGAACCTGCTTCCCGCCGACCGCCTGGAGGAGATTCTCGACCCGCGCAAGATGACCGAGCCGGGGATACCGGGGAAAGCTCAGGAATGACAGGTTCAGGTAGTGACGCCGGAGGCGGCTTGGTTATTCCTCAGCGAGACCCAGCACACGACGCAGGTCCTCGGCCGTTGGCCTCTCGGTGGCGATGGAGTGCATCCGGCGGCGGACATCCTCCGGTGCCAGATTCTTAAGTGCCGGGTAGTTCTCGAAAATGACTTGGCCGAGGTCCTTAAGGTAGGACATAACGGCTGGTTCATCCATTTGG
>JALGUK010000576.1 GCA_029820875.1 Candidatus Zipacnadia bacterium | reverse complement strand
TCCCCCATCTTGACAGTTATACTACGACCGGTGTCACTATCTTCCTGGATATGGTCGTTGTAAATCCTCAGGGCCTCGCCGTGCCTTCCGAGCAGAAAATATTCGTCATCCTCCAGGCCACTGACCCAGAACTTCAACTTGAAAATGAAGGGTTGAGTCGTTGTATCGAGAATTTCCCGCAAGCAGAGAGAGTTACCCGTCGCCGAAGTGACTAGTTCTGCATGGTCGGCATTACATGTAAAGGGCCACAAGTTTTGCCAATTCTTGTCACGGAACAAAAAGTTAGGATTAATCCGCCCGGAATTAGAGCCAAACCTAAACCTTGAACGCACATACTTCTCGATAGCGCCGTCAGGTATGCGACTTACCTGGGTTGCGTCAGTAATTGATGCCGTGGCGGTCCCCGTGGCTACATCGGCGTCGTATTGGCCGTCGAACGTACATAGGAAAGTCAGGTTGCCGGTTCCGTCGCTTTCCTGAAGCCTGTGCCGCTGACCGGCGTTGTAGAGCGCCGCGACTTGCGCCGGAGTCATTACATCGTCCCAAATGGCGAAGTTGTCCATGAACCCCTTGAGGCCATACGTGGCGTTACCGGACGTATTTCCTACCTCAAAGGCTGACGGCATTGAAGCAAGAGGGCCAGCATCCGTGATTGCGGTTCCTACCTCTGTGCCATCCACATAAAGCCTCATTATTCCAGAGCCGGTGCCGCCGGTCCAGTCCCAGGTCGCGACCACGTGCTTCCACGTATCGGCGGACCAATTGGTGGCGTCAGTGCCATAAAATACCTCCTTTGCACCTACCCCAGATGCCTTGACAATATACCGCATACCTCCTGAGCTACGCTCGAACAACCAAAGCATACAATTGCTTGCATCCGCATATGCGCGGAATATATAAGCAGTGCCAGGACTTACCCCTCCGGGGTCCTGACCGTTCCACTTGGTGTTCAGCCAGCAGGAGATGGTGCCCTTCTTACCATTGGTAAGCTGGATATTACCGTCATTGGCAACGTAGTTGAGGTCGCAACCTTTCCCCGCCCACAGGAACTCCTTAACCATTGACCGATACTTCCTCCCCTCTAACTTCGCTCAGGACAAGCGTCAGCACTGCGAGAATCTGCGCGGGAGAGATCCGCCGCAGGCACGTCACATCCGCACAGCCCGCGTCAAAGCAAGGCGGACAGGCCGCTGTCAGGGGCCACCAGTGCATCCAAACACTCGATGATGGCACCGGCCTGCCGAATTGTGGTCCGACCGCTGAGGTTGAGGATTTGCGGCCCCGCCCAGCCGGTTGCTGCTGCGTGGTCCAGCAGCACCACCGACGCCCCTGTAGCCACCAGCAACCGCGCGAGTCGCCGGGAACTCTCGAGGGGATATGTGCGTACGCGAGTACTGGCCCGCAGGCCGATTCCGACGACCGGCCGCGGCAAGTGCTCCAACACCCGCCTGGCCCAGCGCCGTTCCTCCGGGTGCACTCGATAGACCGGCCGGCGGTCCGCGATGCGCCCAAGGCCGAGCTTGCAGCCGAAAACATCCGCGCGATGACGCGTGCAGCGGTCAAGCGCCGTCTCACTCCAGCGCTCCCGGCTCAGCACCGATCGCCACAGCGGAATCAATATCCGGGTTGCCTTCAAGCAGCGGCAGGTACCGGGGGATAGTTGCAAACACAATCCGGGCCCGAGGGAACTGCCGCTTCAATTCGCGCAGGACTGCAGTAACAATCAATACATCCCCAAGGCCCATGTTTCGGACCACGAGGACACGCCCGTCCGGCTTCTTCCGGAGAAGCTCGGCTACTTTCACCTCGCGCAAACCGGAGGCTCCACGCAGGCGGCCAGCGACGAAATGAGACACGCGGCGATGCTCGCCCGGTCGGAAGCTCACACGACCGCCAAACGGTCCCGGCACGTCCACCCGCGGGCTCGGGCCGTGGAATTCAAACACCGGTAGGCTAAGCGGCGGGCTTTCCACAAAGTAGCCGGTGTGGGTGAGGTAGACGAATTCCTGGGCGTCCCGAACTTCAACCGGCTCCCCATATCGAAACACCCGCTCGCGGGACCGAAACGTTCGACCTTTGGCCAATGTAACGTGCAATACCTTGTCCCCCACACGCGGGCGGAAGGGGCCGAACGAAGCGCATTCAGAGGCTTGCCGCGAGGCAAGTCCAGATGCCTCCGTCCGACCCCGATAACGGTTCCCTTTGAAGGGGCTGTCGTGCTTAGCTCGCCTGGGCGATGTTCACAGCCAACACGACAGCGTCGTCCTCCTCGAACTCCCAGGCCACACGTGTCGTGATGGCGTACTGTCGGACGCCGCGGTAGATGTCCTTGTCCTTGTCAATCGTAATCTCGCGATGGATGCCGTACACGAGGTTCGTCTTAGGCGTC
>JALGUK010000079.1 GCA_029820875.1 Candidatus Zipacnadia bacterium | reverse complement strand
CAGGGACCGACCTTTGCGCCCTGCCCTCATGTTCATCGGCTGCTTGATATTGCTGACAGCCGTGGCGGCTCAGGCGCAAGTGACGTCAGTTCGGGTCTACCGTGTTGACCCTTCCACCTTACCGGCGGCTCAAGTGCCGTGGACAGAGGTTTCCGTGCTCTCGCAAGCGGTGAATGCTGCAGGTGAGCCTGTTATGCTGAGCCTGCCGCTTGCCCAGCGCTTCCCGCCCGTTGTGAGTCAGGGAGTAGCGGACCCGGCTTTGCGGTCTCTCAGCCGCCCTCCGACCGCAAGGATTTGGAATGCCGGAACGGGCACCTATGCGGCTCAACAACTGTGGTTCCAGGTGGTTAATCCTCCGACCAAGGACCCCGTGACCGGTAGTGACATCAAGCGATATAGATTTCGCGTCATCCCGCCCGGCGTGCGTGTACCAGCGGTTAGGGTGACCAGTATCACCCCGAACGCCACGCCGTGTGAAAACCTCAGCGTGATTGCCGACCCTTGGATATGCGGGACCGATACGTGGACGCTGACAGTTTCGGACGTCGGGGTCCCCACTCTCACCGATGGCAAAGGCGTTGTCCATGATTTGCACCTTGTACACACCAACGCTGGCACCCGCTACTACGAGAGCTATTGCGGAGCGTTGTTTTTTAAGATAGGGCCGCCTGATGGAGCTACAACGTTCACGATAAATACTGTGTCAAACTGTTGGTTCTCATCTGCCTTTTCGGCGGGAGACCCACCGGTTTCATGGACGCTTAACGGCCTGCAGTGGGGCACAGGGAGAGTGGAGTTGCAATGGCAGGTGGATGACAATACAGCCGGCGTCTCCACCGACGATGTCTGGCGCGTGGATGCCAACCCCGAAAACTATGACGACACCGACGCGGACGGTGACGGCGAAACTCTCGAGTTCCGTACAATCGCCGGCGTGTTTTCAGTAAGCCGAGGGCTTGCTTTCGTCGATCAGAACGGAGACGGCGTCCAGGAGCAGTATCTGGACCTCGGCGCGGCGGGACCTGGGGCCGCATCGGCGGCCGGTCACTACCAGGTGCGCAATACCGTGCTGGCGCCGGTTGTGATTTGCCCGTTCTGCGGCGCGCATCTGCCCGAGGGCACCACCACATGCCCTTATGACGGTACCGACCTTACGGCGCAAACTCCAAACTCTGGCTCGACGAGGCCGAAGTACGGTCCGGATGCGGCATTTGAGTCCCATGTCGCCAGCCCCCCACCGGCCATCCCATTCGAGAGCTTCAAATTCGCTCCGCTCGCTGACTCCCTTGGCCCGGGTCAGGCGGATACGGACGCTTGGGCGGCGGTAAAGGTTCCGACTTTCCAACCGTCGTCGGGAGCGGCGCCTTACGGGTTGGCGAACGTGGACGACAACCCGGCCGGAGCCGTTGATGATCCGGTTCCAGCGGTTCGGTTGTTCACTGACTCTGGCGGCAGTCCGCTCGTGGGTAATGTGTGGGATGCATACCTGGTCTGTCCGATATGCGGCAAGCGGCAGTCGCTGGAGGCTGTGCGGGATAATGGATGGAAGTGTACGAACGCAGGCTGTGCAGGTATTCGCTACGAGGGTGCGTCCGCAACGCCGACGGTCAGATCAGGCCGGCCCTACCACGGTTACTTCGGCCAGGGCACCGGACCGGACATCGGAATGCGTCTGACTGGCGCCACCGGTGCGACCACTGCGATAAAGACTTTGGGGGTCGACGGCGCGCGGTTCCAATTCATCCTGACCGGCACTACAGCGCCTTACCCATTCCGATGGGGGACGGTCGTCCCCGACGGCCCGCCTGCAACGAACGCCCCGATTCCGGCCTTTGAGGTCGAAGCGGAGGACTACGATACCATTGCAGTGGCGTTGAATGTGCCTCCAGTGATTCCGCGCCTGGGGGCCGATGTGCGCACGGTGGACCTGGGGAGGGTCGCGCCAGGGGACGCGCGTTCCACTACGTTTGAGGTCTATCCGTCGGAGTTTTCTGTGCCCGGGAGCTTCTCAGCCGAGAACTGGAGCAACTATCCGCTCGACGGAACGGCGGGTCCGCAGGTTCTCGTGCAGTTCAGCGACCTTGTGCCAACGGACGTGGACATCTACGCCGCCTCCCCGGGCCGGATGTACCAGGCCGGGGTAGTCCCCGCTAGCACCTACGAGCTGCGGGACGCATCGGGCGCGCCTGTTCCGGCAATTCCGGCGGGGAGTCCACAGGTCAAGGTCTTCGGCCCGGTTTCCCTTAATGCGCAATGGCCTGGAGAACTGATGGGCCTGCAGGTTCCGTTCTCGGTGCAACAGGGGCAGACGCTGTTGGTTACTGCTCCCGTACCGAATGGGACACCCGCCGGAACGTATCGCGGCGCTGCTGTGGTGTTTGTCGACGCCAACAGCAATAATCTGGCCGACCCCTCCGAGCCACAGGTTCGGTTCCAGACGCGTATGACGGTCACAGAGAGCTGGCTGCCCTACAATAGCGCGGTGGCGGCCGACAGCTTGCCCGCTGGAAGGATTGACGTAAATCCGAACACGGGTGAGCCCATCGGGCTGCAAGTGTTCTGGGCATCAAACCGTGTGGACCAGGGAGGCACCACGCCTGCTCCTCCTGATGCCTTCTGGAACATTCTTTATGCCGACGCCGTGCCGATTGTCGGCGATGCAAGCAACCCGGGCTACCGCGACTACCAGTGGCGGACCAACCGCCCGGCTCCGGCGGTGGACCAGCCATGGCTGCCGTTCCCGAGCGTTCTGTTTGCAGGCGACGTCTACGGCTCGGGTCCGTCTATAGTTGCTAACTCCTCTCCTGCGACATACCAGGGGACTAACGGCAGTTGGCTTGCCTGGCAGCGACGCTGGACGGATCCGGCGACGGGCCGGACAAGCTCTGCGTTGCTTTTCAACTTCGACCCCCAGCCGCCTGACGGCGCGCATGAGCGGCCGACCGCAAGCGTGCCGGTTTATAACACTATGCGCACGCGCGAGAACCCGTCCGTATTCATGGCGAACGATGCATCGGCCAGCCCGCCGCCGGCGAATCACTGGGCGTTCTGGCAGGCCGGCATGGAGGGGAAGACCCAGATATATTGCAACGCCCGCTTCAATCCCAACGACCCGACAACGGTCACCGATATGCGCGTACCGCTCAGCAATGCCCTTATGCGAAGCAGCGATCCGCCGCAAGTGACCGTACCGCTGAACATCGGTGGCGCATCGGTGAACGTGACGATTCGAAAGCCTCGCAATTGGCCGTATGCTTTCACTAAGGACCCGTGCGCGTGCGAGTATATCCGCCCGTTGCTCGGCGGCGGGACTGCTTCTGAGATAGATGTTTTCTACTCGGCGTGGCTGAGCAGCGAGGGGAATGCGGACATCCTTTGGTCACGATTCGACGAGAACACATTCGGCCCGGATCCCAACGTGAACTTCGGTAAGCTCCCGTTCGCGCCGGTCACGGAGGACCCGCAGGCTGATGCCATGCGCCAAGTGTTCCGGGCGACGCACCTGGACTGGATTACCACAGCTCCCGACGCCGCCCTCGGCCAGGTCGGCTATGCGGCGACGGGTGGGGGTAGCGTCGCGGAGCCGGACCCGTTGATTGAATGGTGGTGGCGGGACACATCTGGCGCGGTGATGGGCCCGTTCCCGATTACATGGGACCCGGCGCAGAGCGGGTTTGATGAATCCAAGGGTGTTTATGTCTTGCGAGGAACGAATCTGATTGATCCGGTCACCTCGATGGGCATAACGATGACCGTGGACCCGACGGCGGGTATCGTGAAGTTCTCCCGGCGCTTGTTCAATACACTCAACCCGGCTGATCCGATGGCGGTAATCAACACAGGCAATACTCCGACAGTCGAAGACGTCGGACTCCGCGTAACCTACAGGCCGTATACATACCGTGTGACACGAAGCCCCGATACAGACGACAAGCCCTCCGGGTTCTTTGATACATTCGGGCGGCTTACCGTCTTTTGGCGCCGCACGCGTGCCGCAACGGAAAAGCCGTTCTTCGGCGACACGTCCTTCTGGTATCGCACTTACGATCTGTCGGTGCATGTGCTGCGGCCGCCGATTGCCGCCGTGGCCAGCATAACGGATGATGGGGGAACCGCGATTCCCGCAACAGATTGGATTGCGGACAACGCCAACGGCTACGTGCGTTTCGCGCCTGCCTATGAGGGGCGGTACGTGCGTATCAATTACTCGCAGGCGGGTGGACCCGCGTGGACTGAGCGACACCTGGTCCGCGGCTGGGGGCCGGAAAAGCCTGTGCCCATTGAAACGGTTATTAGCGACGCTCCCGTGCGCGTTGCGCAGGAGACCTATACGATTCCGGGGCTGGGGATGCAGGCTGTCAAGTACTGGTTGTTCTGGGCAAGTACGCGCGACGTGTACACTGGTGGAGGCACATCGCAGACGTCGGATGTGTATTACACTACCGTGATGCCGTAACTTGCGCCGTGCGTACCCGTTGCGCCCGTAGGGATGCCAATCCCCGTGGGATGAGACCGACGGGTTGAAAGCTGATTGGAGCGACCGTCGGTAGTGAAACCTCGGAGCCTGAACATATCGTGACGCTGCGAGCGCAACGCAATATGGCGGTTATGTGCCCGTTTTTTGGTTCTCGGGTTGACAAGCCAGAAGAAATGGGCTAAAATGCCAGCATAATAGAATGGTAGGGAGGGTGTGCAACGCCGGCCAGGTGTGAGGCGTGTATGCACGGGAAGCTTTCCTACCACGTCGCCTTCGGCGGCTTGGATAAGACGTCGGAGGGAGCTTTTGCTGTTATCAGTGGATGGAGGTCTGGGTGATGGCGGGCGGAGCCCAAAACGTGATAGGCCTGGACATCGGTACGTCCACGATAAAAGCCGTCCAAGTACGGCGAGGCAGAAACCTGGAGTTGCTTGCATTCGGGGTTGCACCTACACCCGAGGGGACTCTGGAAAACCATGTAGTGGCTGATCCGCAAACTCTGGGCGCGGCGATTCGGCAGTTGCTCCATACATCAGGGTTCAGAGGCAAGCACGTTATCAGTTCGGTAGGCGGGCAGGCCTCCCTTGTGGTTCGAATCACCGAGGTTCCCAAGATGGATGCGAAGGAGCTCCGGGAAGCGATGCAATGGGATGTAGAGAGACACATTCCATTCCCGGCATCGGAAGTCCAGATGGATTTTGTCCCCATTGATCGCCCTGATGCAGACCCCAATGCCCCTAACATGGAAATCCTTCTGGCCGTGGCCCAGGACGAAATGATTAACTCTCACGTGGCTGCTCTCGAGGCGGCCGGTTTGGACCCGGTGTGTATTGACGTTGAGCCGCTTGCGGCGACACGCGCTCTCGTGAACGTGGACGAAGCGAGGTTTGCGGGGCAGACCGTCGTCGTCGTCAACATCGGTGATACAACCACTGATATAAGTATCATCCGCGACGGCTATATCCGTTTTGTGCGAAGCATTCCAATGGCTGGCGATAATCTTACCCGGGCAATCAGCCAGGGCTTTATCGTGGATGTCGAAGAGGCAAGGCAGTTGAAGCATAAGTTCGCGGCGATTGTGGACGGCGCACGGTATGCACGTCCTGAAATCGCATTCACCGCAGGGCCCGAACCCGAGGAACTGGAGGCCGGGTTCGGGATGTTGCCCCAGCAGCCCCAGGCCCTTGAACCGGAGCCACCGGCTGAAGCCCCTGCGGTTGAGACGCCTGCTGAGGAGACTGCTCCTCCACCGGCAGAGGAGCCTCAGCGGATAGCATTCAAGCTGGAGGAAGATGAGAAGGCTGAGGCCGAAGCGCCAGCAGCGGAAGAGGCTGAGGCCGGGGCGGCTCCGCCTCCACTGCAATTCGACCTGGGTGATGAGGAGGAAGGCCCTGTCTCAATGGGACTGGACATCGGGGCACCCGTGGAGGAAACCGCCGAGCCGGTTGAGCCTGCAGGGGCCCAGGAGGAGGAACAGCCCGCTGAAGATGCGCCTGAAGAACCAGCCGTTGAGCTGGGTGCCTGGGACGAGGCGGGTGCGGCTGCAGGCCACCTCGACACCACTGATGTAGACCAGACGCGGCAACAGATCTCCGAGGTGATTGTACCGGTCTTGGGTGAGCTGGCGACTGAGATTCGACGCTCCCTTGATTTTTATCAGCGACAGCATCGAGGCGAGCCGATTGACCACATGGTTATTGCAGGCGGCACGGCTCTCGTGGAAGGACTGGCTCAGTTTATGGCTGATGAGGTAGGCGTCCCTGCCGAGGTGGGTGATCCCTTTGCGTATCTGGATGTCGAGGCAGCAGCCGACCGGTCTGAAGAACTCAAGCGGCTTTCACCGATGATGGCGATTAGCGTAGGCCTTGCAATCCGTGATATGTTGCCCGAATAAGCACTTGCGGCCAGGCTCGTAGATACCTGTGGAGGAGTGAGCGGCGCTTGCTGAAGATTGACCTTCTCCCCAGTTACGTAAGAGAAAGACGTAAGGTCAAGCCTGCAATCATCTTGGTTGTAGTGATTATCCTCATCGAGGTCGCGTTGCTGATGGGAGCCTCCATGAAGGTCAAGGGGGCTATAGCCGCGACGCAAAAGGAACTCGATGAGATTGAGCCGGTGGCGAAGCAAGTGGAAAGCCTGGAAGCGGAGGCGCAGGGAGACCTTGCCACCGTGAAACCGGCGATAGACCGGGTCAAGTATTACGAAGACATGGCAAAGCTCGGTGATGAGTTCATAAAGTTGATTGACACGGTCAACGAGTACGTCTACGAGAAGGTCACCGTTCAGAATTTCCAGACCGATGGCTCCAACGTCAGTTTCACCGCAGTGACAGACAGTACCGAGTCGTTTGGAAGGTTCTTGCTGAACTTCCTGCGCTGTCCGGCCGTGACAAATGTGTCAGTGAATACGAACATCGGTGGTGGCGGAGGGGGAGGGGCTGCGATGCCGGGAGTGCCTGGGATTCCAGGCGGCGGTCCGGGAATGCCCCCTGGCATTGGAGGACCTGGTGTCGGAGCAGCAGCGCCGGCCGCAGGTGGCGGTGCGGAACTCATTAGGTCACGGTACCGACACTCGGAGGCGCCGCACCTGCTGCTGCACCAGGCGGGATGGGCATGGGCGCCATGCCGGGTGCGCCGGGAATGGTTCCAGGTATTCCAGGTGGTGCTGTACCTGGCGCCGGTCCACCATTGCCTCCTGGCGCCGGCGGCCCGGGCCCGGGACTGGGCGGTCCTCCAGCGGGATCAGAGGTGCCTCCGGAGGGTGGATAGACCGCAGTAGAAGCTGTAAGTTGGATACTGTTGGCATTCGCTGGTCATGGTCAGTAAAGATAGCTACGGCAATATTTGAAGGCAACGCCACAAGCAGGTGGCCTGGAGGTCGAAAATGGGAAAGCTCAAGGCCCTGCATGTAATGATTATCGGAGTAATTCTCATTGTTATCATCGGGGCCGCCCTGTTTTTCTTGATGATAAAACCGGCCAAAGAGGAGCTTGCACGTGTAACAGCCAAGCGTGATGAGAGGAAGCAGGTGGCCGCACGCCTTGATCAGGCTAAAGCCGAGCTCAAGAAAGCTAAGGAGAAAGCCGCCGAGGCAAAAGCGAAACTGCAGGTGATCAAGGACACCAAAACGGTCCCGATCACTTTCAAAGCCGCCGACCCGCACGAGACCATGATTGCGCTCTGGCACGAACTGCGGGAGGATTTCCCTCCCCAGTGGAATCGCTTTCTCGAAAGCTTCAAGAACGTCGACGTATTGGCCGGTCAGATCGGGCCTCAGCCGGTTCCGGATAGCCCGCCGGCTCCGCAGGAGTTCTACCAGGAGGCCGGCCCCCAGGTACAGGTGCGCGGGTCGTACGAGGATGTGAAGAATTTTATCCGCCATCTTAAGGACTTCCAGCGGTTGGTGTCGTTCAACAGTATACAGCTAACCGGTGCCGAGGGCGGCGATGTTATTGCAGCTATACCGGTGACAATTTTTCTGATGACCGAGGTGCCGGCAGGCACCGGTGCAGCGCCGGCAGCTGCAGGCGGTATGCCGGGTGCTATGCCCGGGATGGGGATGGGTGCAATGCCGCCTGGAATGGCACCACCGGGAGCAGGACCTCCCGGAGGAGCAGTGCCGGGAATCGAGATGGGCCCGCCTGGGATGGGTGGCCCCCCCGGACTGCCGGGGCCTGGTAGTGCCGGAGGAGCGTAGACTGTTTTTTGATTCTTAGCCCGCCGCCGCAATGCGCGTGGAGGGAAGCTGATGTCTAATAGATACCGAAATATGCTTGTCGTGGGTGCCATTGTAGGGTTACTATTATTGGTGCTGTTTGTGTTCGTCGCTCCCATGCTCCGCAGCAGCGCTTCACCCGCGGAGGGTACAACTACAGCAGGTCCAGGTGTCGGCGGCGGAGCTCCGCCTCCTACAACTGTTGGCCCTGGCGGTCCTCCGATGCCTGGCGGTGTCCCAGGCCTTCCTGGCGGGATGCCCCCGGGAGGAATGCCTCCGGGAGCGATGCCTCTAGGCGGGATGCCCCCTGGAGGAATGCCGGGGGCCACGCAAGCCGCACCGGCACAGCCAGCGGCGAAGGCGGAGGTCGTACCACCGCTTGAGCGCTCACGTCCGAACCCATTTACATCAGAAAGCTCAGGATTCGCAATCACGTTCGGGGGAGGACTCAGCGGTGTGGCCTCAGTGCCATTGACCACCCGTATATCATTACCGAGGCCTGAACGTACAACACCGAAAATCAAGGCTCCACCAGCCCCTGATTGGTCTTACCGGCGAATGCCCGGTGTGCTTTGGACACAGGACGGCCGCGTGCTGGCCATCTATGAGAGTGCGCCTGCAACGAGTTACGAGGTCAAGGGGATGGTCGTGCGACCCGGAGACTCCATTGACGGCGGCGTAGTGGAATCGATAAACCAGAACAAGCTTGTCATCCGGGACAAGTCCGGCAATACGCGGACTGTAGAGCTTGAATCGGCGAAAGATAATCCGCCGCCACAGCAGCGCGCAGGCATGTATCAGCAGCCCGTCGCTGGAGGAACAATGCCGGGCTTTCCAGGAGCGCCGCCGATGCCAGGGACGCCTGGAATGCAGCCGGGAATGCCTGGTGTACCTGGGATACCCGGAATGCAACCTGG
>JALGUK010000078.1 GCA_029820875.1 Candidatus Zipacnadia bacterium | reverse complement strand
GGACGTGCGCGTGTGTACGCCCACTCACGCAGGAATTCTATGTTCTCGCGCATGGTCATCGACAGAGGAAAACTACCCTCGAGGTTACGCAGAATGTCCTCGGTGGCTACATCGCGCCCCGCGTCGAAGGCATCAAACATGGCGGATATGATGGCTTGCTCGATCTCCGCACCAGAAAAGCCGGATGAACGCGCGGCGAGAGTGTCCAGATCAAAGTCTGCGGGATTGCGGTTGCGTGCCCTCAGGTGAATGGCGAAGATGTCCTTGCGCTCTTCGACAGTAGGCAGGTCCACGAAAAAAATGTCGTCGAAACGCCCCTTGCGGAACAACTCCGGCGGCAGGGCGGTGATGTCGTTGGCTGTCGCTATCACAAACACGGGGTCTTGCTTCTCCTGCAGCCAGGTGACAAACGTGGCGAAAATGCGGGCGGTGGTGCCGGCATCGGAGAAGGCGGATGACTGGGTGCCGCTGAATCCCTTTTCGATTTCGTCCACCCAGAGCACGCAGGGACTGACCGACTCGGCGATTTTGATGGCCTTTCTCATGCGCTCTTCCGACGAGCCGATGATGCCGGAGAAGAGGTTGCCCACGTCCAGCCTCAGCAACGGAAGCCGATACAGAGCAGCCACCGCCTTCGCACTCAGCGACTTCCCACAGCCTTGAACACCAATCAGCAGCACGCCCTTGGGTTGGGGGAGGCCGAACTCTCGCGCACGGTCAGTGAAGGCCTGTGCACGCTTGCGCAACCAGTCCTTGAGGATGTCCAGCCCGCCCACTGCATCGAAGCTCTCGCGCGTGGAGAAGTACTCGAGGATTCCAGACTTGCGCACAATCTGCTGCTTCTCAGCCAATATAATCTCCGGGTCGAGCCGCTGCTTCTCCACGAGCGACTTGGCGAAAACGTTGTCCACTTCAATCGCCGTAAGCCCCTGAGCGGCTTTGACGACTTGCTCGCGCTCCTGCTGGGTCAGGTCACAGTGGATGCGCGGATCGTCTTTGACCTGGGCGATAATCCGATCGAGCTGTTGGCCTATTTCCTCAACCGTCGGAAGCTCATAGTCAACCACGGTCACTTCCTTCTCAAGCTCCGGCGGGAGTTCAAGGATGGGAGAAAGGATAACCAGGGTCTTGTAGCTACGTTTGAGCACATAGGTCAGGTCACGCAGCTTCCGAACGATCGTGGGGTCTTGCAGGTATGAATGGAAGTCCTTCAGAAGAAACACCGCTGCATCGCGCGATTCCATAATCTCGTCCAGCGCCGGAACCGGCTCGACTGTATCCTGCCGAAAAGCACGTGACCCATGCGGAAGCAGGCCCATGGTACAGGTCCACACGAAGAGTTTCTTGCCGCGGCTCTTGCAGACTTTAAGCAGTGTCTCCTCGACGCGCTCCTCCTCCCACGAAACCACATACAGAATCGGATAACGCGCGCAGATGAGCGTCTCAATCTCATGTTGCTGGTCTGCGGGCATAGCGGCACCTGTTCACCGAAGCTTCCCGGCTCTGTGCGAGTTCCTTGCACTACAACGAGACCTTGGCTGGAAACATCCGTCGGCTGCGCACTTTCCGGCAGTATAGCATAGCTGTCCTCAGCATATCAAGCGGTATGGAAAACCTGAGCCGTGCCTGAGGCGCTTTATACACGAGTATTGACACTGTCTCCAGGCCGCTTGAACTTGACACACGTGCCGTTTCCTCTTATACTGTGGTTTCGCGTCAGGCGTGGGGTGATTTGCTTGCCGGGGTAGAGAAGAACGATGATCTTTGACGTCTACGAACAGTTGGTCAAGCCGGCCAAATGTGTTGTCTGTGATATTGAGGCGGCGCCCCCGGAGGGTCTGGGGGCCGTATGTGTAGGACTGGTGCGAGGACAGATCCGGCTCACAAACGTCGGCCATGAGATTATGGCACGCGGCGAGGTGACCGCGACATTCGAGCTGGAATGCAGGCGGTGTCTGCGGCTTTTTCAGCAAACCATCACCGCCAAGATTGATGAGCCGTGCGCCCTAAGGGAAATCGATCAGGTCGAAGCTTATGCGGTGGGAACGGATGAGCCGGAGGCGCTCCCGATTCTCGAAGGGCAATTAATCAATCTTAGCGAATTAATCCGCCAGAACCTGATTGTAACATTACCCGCACGGCCGCTGTGCAAACCTGATTGTCGGGGACTATGTCCGCATTGTGGGAAAGACCTCAACGAGGGCCCCTGCGAATGTGTTGAAGAAAAAACCGACCCGCGACTGGCGCCTCTAAAGGCTTTACTGGCCCAACACACGGATGTATGAAACAAGCGCCTGAGGAGCCGGTTACGGCGAGAAGGGATGATATAGTGGCACTTCCGAAGCGAAAGAGGTCAAAGGGTCAAACTGCGAGGCGGAAAGCTAAGTGGCTGCGGACTTCGGCTCCACCAATGGTTGTCTGCCCGCACTGTGGCGCTATGGTACGCCCGCATTATATTTGCGATGAGTGTGGCTATTACGACCGCCGCCAGGTCGTCAATGTCAAGGAACGACCTCAGAAGCAACGTTAGCCGAGATGCTTAGGCCATTGCAGGTGACGGGATAATATGTGGATTGCCGTTGACGCCATGGGGGGAGACTACGCGCCGGAGGAAATTGTCAAAGGGGCCGTGGCGTTTGCACGGACCAACAGCTCCACCGGTGTTTTTCTTGTCGGTCCGACAGAGATTCTTAAAGAGCAACTCCTCCGCCACAACGCTGGCGGCAATAACCGCATGACAATTGTAGAGGCTCCCGAAGTTGTGGAAATGGACGATCCACCCACAGCCTCATTGCGACGCAAACCTCGTTCGTCCGTGTCCGTGGCAACGGACCTGGTCCGAGATGGCAAGGCCGCAGCGGTCGTGTCGGTCGGCAACACCGGAGCCTTCATGGCGAAGGCGCTGGTGTCACTGGGAACCGTGCCGGGTGTTGACCGTCCCGCTATTGCTGTCGTGATGCCGTCGACTACGGGAAGCCTGGTGCTGATTGACGCCGGCGCGAACGTGGACTGCCATGTGGAGATGCTCATCCAGTTCGCCGTGATGGGCAGCATCTACGCCTCGGCGCTGCTGGGCATACAATCGCCGAAGGTGGCCCTTCTTAACATCGGTTCCGAGTACATCAAGGGCGATAAGAAGAGCAAGCAGGCCCATGAACTGTTGAGGACAGCAAATATCAACTTCACGGGCAATATCGAAGGCAATCGGATGTTCTCGGGCGAGGCGGACGTAGTTGTCTGCGACGGTTTTGTCGGCAACGTAGCCCTGAAGGCAATCGAAGGCGCCAGCCGATTGGTCATGACCACACTTCGCGATGAGCTTGAAAGCAGTCTGACAGGTAAACTGGGGGCCTGGATCCTGCGCAAGCAACTCCGGGGATTGCATCGCAAGAGCGACTATTCCACCTACGGCGGCGCTTTGCTGGTGGGGCTCAATGGAGTTTGCGTGGCTGGCCACGGCCACTCGACGAGTCGAGCCGTCACCAACGCGCTTCATGTGGCCCGGATGGCTGTCGAGCGTGACGTTGTTACGCGTATTCGGGAGTCCTGTGCCGACATCCGATTGGCGGATCCCCCCGGCAAGATTCTAACCAAAAAGCAATGAGAGTGATAGCGATTGGGCACTGAGCTGCGATCCGCGCAGATTATGAGTGTCGGGATGTACGTCCCTGAGCGTGTGTTAACAAACGTCGACCTCGAAAAGATGGTCGATACCACCGACGAATGGATTGTGACCCACTCCGGCATCAGGGAGCGCCATTTGTGTGCCGATGATGAGGCGTCCTCGGACATGGCGGTGGCCGCTGCCCGCGTAGCCATGGACAAGGCCGGCGTCGGTCCTGAGGACATTGATCTGGTCATCGTCGCCACTGTCACGGGCGACCACCAGTTCCCGGCAACCGCCAACATCGTCCAGCAGAAACTCGGAATCGAGGGTGCGACCGCATTCGACCTGGCCGCGGCTTGCACCGGCTTCGTTTGCGCTGTCGCCACGGCCGCCCAGTACATCGCCACCGGCCAATGCGAAACAGCCTTGGTCATCGCCGCCGAAGCTTTGTCCCGGTTCACCAACTGGGAAGACCGCAGCACCTGCGTGTTGTTCGGGGATGGTGCGGGGGCGGCCGTCATGGGGCCCTGCGAACCAGGGCACGGGCTTCTGGGTTTTCGGCTTATCTCTGACGGCGCTGGGGCGGAACTGCTCAAGATTGTCGCCGGCGGCTCACGTAAGCCTCTTGACATCGAAGCATTCCAGAAGAATGAACACCTGATTTCCATGAACGGACACGAGGTGTTCCGCCGGGCGGTGCGGGGAATGGCAGACGTCGCCATTGAGGCTATCGAACGAGCGGGCATCCAGGCGGAAGACCTTGCGTGTGTGGTTCCGCACCAGGCGAACATACGGATTATCGAAGCGCTGATGAAGAGGCTAAGACTGCCCATGGAACGGGCGGCCGTCAACATCGATCGGTACGGGAACACCTCCGCCGCATCCATTCCCATCGCGCTTTGCGAAGCAGTTGAGAGTGGGCGAATCAAGGAAGGTGACGCTGTCCTCCTTGTCGGGTTCGGTGCCGGCTTGACCCTCGCCGGTGCCGTTTTGCGATGGTGAAGGCGCCGCAGGTGACTTAGAGTATAACGGCCCATCAGGGCCAACGCTCCGCCCGCTTTCGACAGAGATGAAAGCTGTGGCGGAGTCCCTTTACCAGCTTGATGCGAAGGGAGCTGCATGATACTTGGACTTCTCCCCCACCGAAGACCAGGCAATGATTCTCGAAGCGGTGCGTGAATTCGCCCAGAAGGAGCTTGCCCCAAAGGCTAAGGAGACCGATGAGTCCGGCGAGTTCCCCTGGGAAAACATCAAGAAGTGCGCCGAACTTGATTTGATGGGCATCCCGGTCCCGGAAGAGTACGGTGGACTGGGCATGGACTTCGTTACGTGGGCGCTGGTAGGTGCCGAGCTCTCGCGGGCCTGCACGACGACCGGTGCTGTTTTCGGCGCGCACATTCTCTGCGTCTATCCCATTATGCTCTTCGGTACCGAGGAGCAAAAGAAAAAGTACCTCCCACCGCTAGCCAGAGGGGAGGTCGTCGGCGCCTTCGGCCTGACGGAACCGGAGGCAGGCTCGGACGCAGGCAACGTCCGCACCCGGGCGGAGAAGAAGGGCGACGAGTATATACTCAACGGCACTAAAATCTTCATCAGCAACGGCGGCGAGGCTCAGACGTATGTCATCATCGCCAACATGGACCCTGACCGCGGTGCACGCGGGATGACGGCGTTTATAGTCGAGAAGGGCTTCGAGGGCTTCTCCTTCGGGAAGAATGAGAAGAAAATGGCCTTCCCCTCGCTTCCGAACCGCGAGCTGATTTTCCAGGACTGCCATGTGCCCGCCGAGAACCTGCTGCATAGAGAAAAGCGCGGATTCCGCGTTGCGATGGAAACTCTCGACCTCGGCCGGATAGGGATGGGCATAGGTGCGGTAGGGCTGGCACAGGCGGCCCTGGACGCCGCCGTCCCGTACGCCAAACAGCGCGTGCAGTTCGGCCAATCCATCGCCAACTTCCAGGCTGTGCAGTTTATGCTCGCCGACATGGCCACGCAAATCGAGGCGGCACGGCTGTTGTGCCTGCAGGCGGCTCAGCTTAAAGACGCCGGCAAACCCTTCCAAAAACAGGCCGCCATGGCGAAACTGTTCGGCGCCGAGACGGTGATGCAGGTGACCACCAAGGCTGTTCAGGTGTTAGGCGGATACGGCTATACCTGCGACTATCCTGTTGAGCGCTATATGCGCGAGGCCAAGCTCTTTGAGATCGTTGAAGGTACCTCTGAGATACAACGCGGGGTAATCGCGGGTTTACTGCTTAGGGAATACTTGTAAGTTTACCCGGGAGGCCCTGTCGTGAACATTATCGTCTGTGTCAAACAAGTTCCGAGCACATCGGAAGTGCGAATCAATCCTGAGACGCACTCCATTGACCGCAGTTCGGCTGAGAATATTATCAACCCCTTTGATGAAAACGCCGTAGAGGAGGCGCTTCGGCTCCGGGAAAAACACGGCGGCAAGGTCACATGTATCTCGATGGGGCCGCCTCAGGCTGAGGACGCGCTTCGCCACTGCCTGGGCATGGGGGCTGATGAGGCGATATTGCTCTGTGACCGGCGCATGGCCCTCGCCGACACGTGGGCAACATCTTATACGCTTGCGCAGGCCGTCAAGACAATCCGCGAGTACGATTTGATACTGTGCGGGAAACAGACGTTCGACGGCGACACCGGCCAGGTCGGGCCAGGGTTGGCTGAACAGCTCGGCATCCCCCAGATTACGTATGCAATCGGCATCCAAGTTGACAACGGCAAGGTCCAGGTTAAGCGTCTGCTCGAAGGCGAGTTCGAGGTCGTCGAGGCGAGGCTGCCTGCTCTAATTACTGTCGTCAAGCAGATTAACGAGCCGCGATACCCGAGCATGAGGAATCTTCTGAAAGCCAAGAAGAAGCAGATTCCGCATTGGGACGCCGAGGCCATCGGCGCTGACCTCACTAAAATCGGCCTTGAAGGCTCGCCGACGGTGGTCATTAGATCGTTTACACCCGTTCGTGAGCGGGAGACGATGATAATTGATGGCGAGCCGAGGGAAGCCGCGCGAGAATTGGCAAGGCGAATCCGCGAGTTGAACCTGCCCCAACCGCAATGAAATAAGATGGAGCAATCCGATGGCAATCACAATCATTGAAGACAAGTGTAACGGCTGCGGCATCTGCGTGCGTGTTTGTCCCTACGATGCACTTACATTGGTGCATGACAAGGCGGTTGTAGACGAGGATCGGTGCACCAATTGCGGAGCATGCGTGACGCCATGCAAGAATAACGCCATCGTTATGGTGGTCCCCCGCAAGGGAGAGGTGGATGTCACGCAGTATTCGGGCGTGTGGGTCGTCGCCGAGCATGATGGGGAGAACCTGCGGACGGTGACTATGGAGCTCTTGGGGGAGGGCCGACGGCTGGCAGACCAACTCGGGGTAGAGTTGAGCGCAGTCGTCATGGGGCAGGAAACCGACAAGCTCGCCGAAGAAGTTGTAGCGTATGGCGCGGACAAGGTTTATGTCGTGGACCATCCCGTGCTGGCCCGATATCGGACCATGCCTTATGCCAACGTCCTTACGGGTCTGGGCTGACTGCCGACTGCACGGGCTTGGATATAGATCCCGACCAGCGGTGCCTCCTGCAGACACGGCCCGCCTTCGGCGGGAACCTGATGGCAACCATCATTTGTGCGGAAGCTCGGCCCCAAATGGCCACCGTCCGACCGAAGGTCATGAAGGCAGCCGAGCGCGATGAAAACCGCACCGGGGAAATCATCAAGCAGGAATTCGATCTGCAAGAGCGTGCGGCGTTGACCAAAATCATTGAAGTCCTCCGTTCCGAAAAAGATGAAGAAGTCAACTTAGCCGAAGCGGAAATCATCGTCTCCGGAGGCCGAGGACTCGGTAAGGCCGAAAACTTCGACTTGATTCGGGAGCTGGCCCATGTCCTCGGAGGTGCTGTCGGGGCGTCGCGTGCGACCGTAGACGCTGGTTGGATTCCGGCTTACCATCAGGTCGGACAGACAGGCCGTACGGTGCAGCCGAAACTCTACATTGCCTGCGGTATCTCAGGCGCAATCCAACACCTGGCCGGGATGCAGACGTCCGATACAATCGTAGCCATAAACAAGGACCCCGCTGCGCCGATTTTCAACGTCGCTACCTACGGCATTGTCGCGGACCTCTTTGACGTTGTCCCAGCGTTGATTGAAGAGTTGAAGCAACAATGACTTCCGGCCTCGCAGGGTGCCGGCGACCTTAGTGCCGTCGCGTTCTGCGTTCTGAATGAAAAACGGGCCAACGGAGTGTGGGACTACGAGTATCGCATTCGTTTTTCCTGGTCAAGGCAGTCAGACTGTCGGAATGGGGCGGGCGCTGCATGATGCAGTGCCTGTGGCCGCACAGATTTTTGAGACGGCTAACGACGCGTTGGGATTCGACCTGGCAGACCTTTGCTTCAATGGGCCTGCCGAGCGGTTGACCGAAACCGTCAACGCTCAGCCTGCTCTGCTGACTTGCAGCGTTGCGGCACTGAGGGCGCTCCAGGAAAACGGCGCCCCATTCCCCGCCGTCGTCGCCGGCCACAGCCTCGGCGAGTTCAGCGCTCTCGTGGCCGCTGGAAGCCTCGAGCTTCCTGACGCCGTCCGACTTGTCAGGCGGCGCGGCGAGTTGACGGAAAATGCGGCTCGGGATGCACCTGGGAAGATGGCAGCCGTCCTGGGTCTGGAGACGGAAAAAGTCAAGGCGATATGCGCTCAGGCGCACGCTCAGGGCGGTGGCGTGGTTCAGCCGGCGAATTTTAACTGTCCCGGCCAGGTGGTCATCTCCGGCTCGCCTGAGGGGATCGAACTTGCCGGTGAGCTTCTGATGGCGGCCGGAGCCAGACGCGTTGTCCCTCTGCGTGTAAGCGGGGCATTCCATTCGGAGCTGATGCAGTCGGCGCGCGCCCAGTTCGCAGAGACCCTTGAGGCCGTACCGCTGCGAGATGCGCAGGTTCCGCTCGTGCAAAATGTTTCAGCTCAAGCAGTGACTAAGTCGAAGGAGATTCGCAAGGGGCTGTTGAATCAACTCACGTCAAGCGTTCGCTGGGACGAATCCGTCCGCACTATGCAGCAGATGGGTGTCTCGACGTTCGTGGAGGTCGGCCCCGGACGAGTGCTCAGCGGCTTAATCCGCCGGATTGTTCCAGAGGCCCGGACGCTTAACGTTGAAGACATTGATTCGCTCAAGGCGACATTGACGGCACTGCAGGAGACCTGAAAGACCGGAAAATGGGGGGCGCGGTCATCCGCTGACGCGCACAGAATTGTGTCCCGAGGCCGGTAGTGCAAAAGCGCGCCTGGAACGGTCGGAACGGAGGTTGTTCCGTGCGTTTTACAGATAAAGTTGCCATAGTGACCGGTGCCGGCGGGGGTATCGGGCGTGCGATTGTTGAGCTTCTGGCTCGCGAAGGCGCAGACATCGTGGCCAATGACGTTGTTCTGGAGGCTGCCGAAGCCGTCAAGGAACTCGTCGAAGGGATAGGACGGCGAGCCATTGTAAGCACTGCAAACGTGGCACAGTTTTCTCAGGTCGAGGAGATGGTTAATGCCGCGCTGGACGAGTTCAGCCACATTGACATCCTGGTCAACAACGCCGGCATCACGCGCGACAACCTGATACTGAAGATGGACGAGGCGGACTGGAACGCGGTGATTGCCATCAACCTCAACGGCACGTTCAACTGCACAAAGGCCGTCTTCCGCCCGATGATGAAACAGCGCAGCGGGCGGATTATCAACATAGCATCGGTAATCGGCCTCGTGGGGAACGTGGGCCAGGCGAATTACGGGGCCTCGAAGGCCGGCGTAATCGGCCTGACCAAGACAACAGCCCGTGAGCTGGCCGGCCGCGGGGTGACGGTTAACGCCATCGCCCCCGGTTACATCCAGACCGCGATGACCGAAAAGCTGCCGGAGGAGGCGAAGGCCAATCTTCAGCAGCAAATCCCGCTCGCGCGTCTGGGCACACCGCAGGACGTCGCGAGAGTGGTCGCCTTCCTGGCGTCCGAGGATGCGTCTTACATCACCGGCCAGGTAATCAATGTAGACGGCGGTATGGTTATGTGAATCCGTAAGCAGACGCAATTAGGTTGGCCAATACTTCTGGAGGTGATATCAGTTGGCGTTGTTTGAGGACGTTCGTGACGTGATTGTTAAGGAACTGAATGTGCCTGAGTCGAAAGTGACGGAGTCGGCGACCTACCAGGGGGACCTCGGCGCGGACTCGCTGGACGTAGTCGAGTTGGTCATGGCGTTCGAGGAGAGATTCGATATCGAGATTCCTGAAGAGGACGCCGAAAAAATCCAAACGGTCGGTGAGACGGTCAAGTACATCAGCGAGAAGCTCGAAAGCTGAGCGACCGTCCTGCAGGAGTGAAGCAATGGACCAGCGTGTCGTCGTCACCGGAATGGGAGTCGTGACACCTTTAGGCATCGATCTCGATACCTTCTGGATGTCACTGCTGGCCGGGCGTTCGGGGATTGGCCGCATCACACAGTTCGATGCGAGCGAGTATGCATCACAAATCGCTGCAGAAATCCCCGACTTCGAGCCCACCCGGTACATGACTTCCAAGGAAGCGAAACGGACCGACCGGTATACCCAGTTCGCCATTGCGGCAGCCAGGATGGCCCTCGATGACTCGGGGTTATTCATTGACGAAAGCAACGGAGTGGATGTGGGTGTAATAATCGGCTCGGGCATCGGTGGCATGCACACCTGGGAGCGTGAGCACGCGAAACTCCTTTCCAAAGGTCCGCGCCGGGTCAGCCCGTTCTTGGTGCCCATGATGATCAATAACATGGGCTCCGGGCAGGTCGCGATTGTGCTTGGCACCAAGGGACCGAACTTCGGAGTCGTCAGCGCCTGCGCGACCGGTGCGCACGCCATTGCTATCGCCGCGGATATGATCCGGCTCGGGCGGGCCTCCGTCATGTTAGCCGGTGGAAGCGAGGCTGCGGTCTGCCCTACAGCCATCGCGGGTTTTTGCGCGGCCAAGGCTCTATCAACGAGAAACGACGACCCTGAGGGTGCCAGCCGGCCATTTGATGCGGAGCGAGACGGGTTCGTCGTGGGCGAGGCGGCTGCCGTCCTCGTGCTGGAGCAGGCGGACCGTGCAATGGCTCGCGGGGCTCGCATTTACGGGGAGGTCGCCGGTGTCGGTGAAAGCGCGGACGCGTATCACATCGTGGAGCCATCCGCTGATGGTGCCATCCAAGCGATGACAGCCGCACTTGCGGATGCGGGAATCGGCCCGGAAGATGTAGACTACGTCAATACCCACGGGACGTCCACACCTGTAGGCGATCGCTGCGAGACATTGGCGCTCAAGGCGGTATTCGGCGACCGCGCTTACCATATCCCTTGCAGCTCAACCAAGTCAATGACCGGCCATCTGCTGGGTGCTACCGGAGCAGTGGAGTTCGTGGCTTCTCTGTTGACCATCCGCGACAATGCAATCCCCCCTACCATTAACCTGGAGACGCCTGACCCTGACTGTGACCTCGACTACGTGCCCAACGAGGCGAGAGAGGCCGAGGTACATGTCGCGCTCTCCAACTCCTTCGGGTTCGGCGGGCAAAACGCGTGCCTCGTCGCAAGAGAGTTCACGGGGTAGCGGAGAAGACACGAGAAAGTACACTCCCAGCGCCGCCGGCTCAGGCGGCGCTTCGTCTTCCAATGAGCGAGCGGAGGATTCAGCCCCCGCGAAGCGAAGCTGTATCATGAAAATGGTCTAAACGGGAAAACATTACCCGGCGAAAGCTCTGTCAACTTCAGCAGAAAGTAGACAAAACCGTACAGGCGGGTTCACCGTGAAGTCACTGCATGAGCTGGCACAGACAGCTCAGGAACGGCTGGGCGTGAAACTGAAAGATTCCGGCTTGCTCATTACAGCGCTTACTCACAGCTCCTATGTTCAGGGACAAGGCACGGAGACCGGCCCTTCGAATGAGCGGCTGGAGTTCCTTGGTGACGCAGTGTTGGGCCTTGTTATTGCGGACTATGTCTTCCATGAGTTTCCCGAGTACGCCGAAGGCGAGCTGACGCGCCTCAAGGCAGCGCTCGTGTGCGAGCCGACGCTGGCACAATGTGCCCGCGAGGCCGGCCTGGGTGAGCTTATACTGCTCGGTTTAGGGGAGGAAGAGCACGGGGGCAGGGACCGCCCGTCGATTCTGGCAGATGCATTCGAGGCGGTCACAGGGGCAATCTTTCTCGACCAGGGTCTTGCGGCGGCAACCGAGTTCATCCTCCGATGGCTCGAACCGGTGGCAACGGCACTCGCCGAAGAGGGTGTGCAAACCAACTTCAAGGGGTCTCTTCAAGAGTTGACCCAGGATATCGCCGGGGAGACGCCGGAATACGTGACGGTGAAGGAGAGCGGCCCGGGGCATGATAAGACGTTCGTTGTCCGTGTATACTTCCGTGGAGAACCCCTCGGGGAGGGTACCGGCAAGACCAAGAAGGCCGCTGAGCAGGAGGCGGCCAAGGAGGCTATCAAGGCACTGAGGAAAGCGCAGGCGCTGTCTGCATCGGACGAAGAGTAAGCGGCCCGAATGTGAGAAGGAGTCAGGGAATGCAGCCATATACGCGCGGTTTTACGCTCATTGAATTGCTGGTCGTTATCGCCATCATCGCTATCCTCGCCGGGATAATCTTCCCCGTGCTCAGTCGTGCCAGGAACCGCGCGTATCTCGCCACATGCACCTCCAACGCCCGCCAGTTGGGGCAGGCAGTCACGATGTACGTCCAAGACTATGACGGCTTCTTTCCTTACGCGGCGACCATTCTAAACGTAAACGAAGGAAGCCTGGACGCGCCCTTTCTGCGTGAGGTAGTGGAGCCATACGTGCGCGCGGATGGAATCTGGTTTTGTCCCGCCTTCATGGCACGTCACGGAGACCTTTTCAAGATAAGCCCACTGTGGCGAGAAGCGAATTCCAGTTACGCATATAATGCTTTTCCTCAGTACCCTGACGGGAGCCTGTACGGGGTGTCGATCTCGAGCGTTCGTTTCCCAAGCGAAAAGCCCATGCTGTGGTGCTCCTCAGGTGTGGTTCATGGTCCTTCACCTCCCCGGCCCAGCGACTGGGCTAACGGAGCCACCGGGGCCGTCAATATATGCTATGTGGATACTCACGTTGACCTTTTCGTGGGGAACCTGACGCAGTTCGAGAACCTGATACACGCCCCAAGGTGAATCAGTTGGCTCAACCGCGCGAAACGACCGGAGCCCACACAATGGCAGCTTCTGCAGTTATCAGTATGAGTAAAATCCAAGCACAGAGGCTACTTGGCTGTGCCAGTACCGTCGTCATACTCACTCTCATGTCTGCGCTGCTTGTGCCTGCGGCCGGCGATGGGAGGCCGATGATTTCGGCGGGCGGGAAGCCAACGCCCCTCTTTTGGGCATACGGGGTGAACGATCCGAGGGATTTAGGCGATTACGCCGACCTCGGTTTTAACACGCTGTACGTCGAGCTGCCCGCAGACCCAAACTTTGACTTCACGGCGACCGACGAACTCATTGATGCGGCCGAGCGCCGGGAATTTTATGTAATCATAGGGATTCAAACCGCGATGAGGGGTATAGGCCGATTGTTGATGGTCCGCCCCACGGATGACGAATACCGCGAGGCGGTGACCCAGGCCATCAACAGAATTGTACGCCACTATCGCAATCGCCGGTGGCTTGTCGCGTGGGCGACCCAGGACGACCCTGCGTCGGCCTTCCAGGAGAGCGACCAGGAGTTCCGGTCCTACTTGAAACGGTGGTACTTCTCCGACCGCGAGTTCAAGCGCACATGGGGCATAAAAGACAAACGCATTGAGGATGTCTGGATTACCGACGCCATCAGCATGGACGACGACCAGCCTTTCGGCGCCGGGCCTCCTACCATTGACGTGGCGGAATATCGCAGGGTCGCCGTCATGGACCTGATGGACCTGTGGGCCCAGGTCATTCGCAAGGCCGACCCGAAACATCCGATTCTCACTGGCAAGCTGATGGATTACAAGTCGCTCGTCACCGCGCCCTCGAGCTATGCCGGAATCATCTGCTTCGCTCATCCGGACCTTCTGCCTCCCGACGATGACACCCACTACGTACAAATGGTGGACATCGCCCGCAGGGGTAACCGCTTCGCCGCCATTCCCGTCTTCGATGTGCCCACCGGTCTTGGCGCTCGGCCCGGCGAGCGATTGAAAAGATGGTTCACCGAAGCGATACTCCATGGAGCTGCCGGCCTTGCCGTAACGCCGTGGCTGGCCATCCGGCGAGATCCCAGGGCGGCAGCCGGTGTCCAGCAGGCGCTGAGCGAGGCCTGCAGGCCCGAGCTTTTCGCTCCCGAGCCGCTGGCTTCGGCGGCTATTTTGCTTGAGCCTTACGCCGACGGAGCACTCCTTCCCGACGGTCGAGGGCTGTGCGGGTTTCTGCCCGCCATTTCGGCGACCGAACCGGCGTGTGAGAATGAGCCGAGCGAACTGATTTATACTTACCGCCATGGCTCGCGCTT
>JALGUK010000077.1 GCA_029820875.1 Candidatus Zipacnadia bacterium | reverse complement strand
CCGCTGCCCCATTCCGGAGATTATCAACTCTTGAGTCTGAGGCTCGCGCCGGTACTGCATCAGATGGTCCTCTTCGGCGAGTCTGGCCAAGGCGTTGCTAAGCTTCTCCTCGTCTGCACGCGAGGCGGCATGAGCCGACCTGGACGAAACTGGAATCGGCAGAGCCGGGGGCGGATAGACGACCGGATTTGCCTCGTCTGCGAGTGTGTCGCCGGTCTGCGTCACACTGAGCTTGGCCACGGCCCCCATGTCGCCGGTTGAGAGCATCGCGACAGGTTCCTGCTTCTTTCCCTGCACTGCAAAAAGCTGACCGAGCCGTTCCCGCTCCTGCCGCGTCGCGTTGTAGGCTGTCGAATCGGAGGATACGCTCCCGGACAGAACCCTAAATATGGTCAACTTGCCGACATACGGGTCCGCCATCGTGTTGAAGACCATTGCACTGAACGGGTCGTCGGGGCTCGGCTGGCGCTGGACCTCCTCATCCGACCGGGGGTCGCGCCCCGTGAGCGGGGGCCGAGCCGTCGGAGGGGGAAGAAGCGCCAGGATAACGTTAAGAACCCGATCAATTGCAACATTGCTCGTAGCCGACGCAAAAACCGCCGGAACGAAGGACCGCTGTCTGACACCATCAGCCAGCCCCTTCGACAATTCCTCATCGGTGAGTGTCTCGCCCTCAAGATACTTCTCTATCAGCGCATCGTCGGACTCGGCCGCCGTTTCGATGACCTTCTCGGTCATCTCGTCAACCTGGGCTTTCAGTTCGGCTGGAATCTCGCACTCGGTCGCATTCCCATCCTGGTAGGTGAATGCCTTTGCGCTGAGCAAGTCCACCACGCCATAAAACGACGATTCCCCGCCGAGTGGAACCTGCAGCGGCACCACATTCGCGTCCAACTGCTCCCGAATGCTGTTGATGGTGGCCAACCCGTCTGTGTTTTCCTTGTCCAGTTTATTGACGACGATAAGAACCGGCAACTCATGCTCCTGCGCCATCTTCCACAGGCGCGTGGTCCCCACCTGAACGCCCTCGACGGCGTCCACTACAAGCACAAACGCCTCCACAACCCCCAGAACGTGATGAACCTGAGGCAGAAAGTCGCTGAAACCAGGGGCATCAACGATATTAATCTTGGCATCGTTCCACTCAGCAAAGCACAGTGCCAGAGACATAGACATCCTGGCCTCGGTCTCCTCAGGCTCGAAGTCGCAGACCGTTGTGCCGTCATCAACCTTGCCCAAGCGGTCTGTGGCGCCGGCGTCAAAGAGCATAGCCTCCGCCAGGGAGGTTTTTCCCGCGCCCTGGTGACCAACGATGACCACGTTGCGAATAGCTCCCGGCTCGTACGTCTTCAAACGACTTCCTCCTAACAGATAGGTCATGGACACTTGCGGCGAGCATGAACGAACAAGGCGACACCAGACGCTTCGCTCTCACCCATCGCCGTGTGCAAGGCCGTTGCGTCAGCGCGCTTTTCGAATAACCTCGACGACCCGCCAACGCTTCTGGCTGCTAAGCGGACGCGTCTCCATAATCCGGACCCGATCGCCTACCTGGCACTGATTGTTCTCGTCATGGACTTTGAATTTGTTGGTCTTGCGAATCGTTCGCCCGTAAAGACGATGCCGGACGAAGCGCTGGACGGCCACCACGACCGTTTTATCCATACGGTCGCTGATGACTTCTCCTTCTTTGGTCTTGCGACGTCCTCTGAATCGTTGCATTCCTATTCGGCGTCCTCTCGACAATGCGGTTACATAACTCTACCGCGACGTGCGCAAATCACTATGGTTGACACGGACACAGGTGCCACGTGGCTCAACAGCGCGACTTTAATCCACCATCTCCCGCTGGAGCTGCCGCTCCCGCATCTCGGTCTTGATACGCGCGATTTCCTTACGGACCATGCGAATGCGCTTCGAATTCTTCGGTTGCTGAGTAACTGTTTCAAACCGCAGATTCCGCAATTCCTGCAGCCGCAGGAGCAAGCGGTCCTCCAACTGGGCATCACTTGCCTCGCGGATTTCGTTCTTCTGGATGCTGATGCTGTTAGGCATTGGCCGCATCCTCCCGTTGCACAAGCCGCGTTTTGATGGGCAGTTTATGGGCGGCAAGGCGCATCGCCTCTCGACCCACGTCGGGAGGGACGCCCGCCATCTCAAACAGAATACGCCCGGGGCGAACCACGGCAACCCAGTGCTCGGGCGCTCCTTTGCCGCTACCCATTCGGGTCTCTGCTGGCTTCTTAGTAACCACCTTGTCCGGGAAAACGCGAATCCAGACCTTCCCACCACGCCGTGCATGACGTGTTATAGCCACACGGGCGGCCTCAATCTGCCGGCTGGTAAGCCAGCACGACTCGAGCGCACGCAGACCGTAATCGCCGAAGGCCAACTCGGTGCCTCGGCAGGCCTTCCCTTTGGTGCGACCCCGTTGGACTTTCCTATACTTGGTCTTCTTGGGCATTAGCATCTGTTGCCACTGCCTCCTCAGCAGGCGGCGCAGTCACGGTTTCGCCGGATGATTCCCCCGGGCCCTGGGGCTCTGCTTCCGCGACGGTCTGAGTCGTTTCCACTTCAGCAGGTGACGGCTCCGCGGCGGCCTCAGGTGACGGCTGACTCTCCTGCGGTGCTTCAGGTGTTGGCTGCGGCGCCTGAGCAGCCTCGGGTTTCGGCTCCACCTGTTGCCGCTTTTTCGGGGCCGGCATAATCTGCCCCCGGTACAGCCAGACCTTGACTCCTATCCGTCCATATGTCGTTTTCGCCTCGGTGAACCCGTAGTCCACATCGGCCCGGAAAGTGTGCAACGGGACACGCCCCTCGGGGCTTTTGTAAACCTCCGAGTGAGCGATTTCGGCGCCTCCCAGACGACCGGAGGCACATACCCGCACTCCCTTTGCTCCGGCGCGCATACTGCGCACGATGGCCTGCTTGAGCGCACGGCGGAAGGAGACACGCCGCTCTATCTGGCTGGCGATATTCTCTGCGACAAGCTGAGCGTCCAGATCCGGCTCCTTGACCTCTTCAACGTTGATGTGCACTCGTCTGCCGGTGAGCTTCTCAAGCTGCTGGCGCAGTCGTTCCACTCCACGGCCCCCGCGGCCGATGACCACGCCGGGCTTTGCAGTATGAATGGTAACGGCCAGGTTATTGGCCTTGCGCTCTATCTGGATGCGGGAGATTCCCGCGTTCTCGGCTTCCTTCTTGATGATGCGCCGCAGCCGGATATCCTCAAGCACGAATTCACGGTAGTCATCCTCGGCGAACCATGTGCTCTGCCAGTCACGGATGATGCCGAGACGCATTCCGTATGGATGAACTTTTTGGCCCATAATTGCGTCACTCCTCGAGCAAGGCGTCGCCGACGACTACAGTCACATGGCTGGTGCGCTTGCGGATACGAGCGGGCATACCACGCGCGCGCGCGCGGAAACGTTTTAGCGTCAGCCCTTCGTCCACGTATGCGCGGGACACAAGCAGATCCTCCGCATCGGCATCAAATCGGTCCTCCGCGTTGGCGGCCGCCGACATGAGAACCTTGCGAATCTCGCGCGCAGCCGGGCTCGGCGCCAGTCGCAGGATTGCATTTGCCTCCGGCACAGGCTTACCGACGATAAGCCGCGTCAGGCGCCTCAATTTAGGCGCGGAAGTTCGAATCCATTTTGCAGTCGCCTTAACTTCCATTTATGCTTTCTCTCCCTGGCCGCAAAGTCGTGTCATAAGCGGCATCAGGTCCCCGAACTCGTGCCAGGCCCGCCTGTACCCTGCGAGCGGGCTCCTCGCCCTGCACCCGGTCCGGTTCGTCGTTCGCCGCGTCCCCCATGGGCGCGGAATGTGCGAGTAGGAGCGAACTCACCCAGCTTGTGCAATACCATACTCTCAGTGATGTAAACCGGTACGTGGCGCCGCCCATCATGCACTGCAATGGTGTGTCCCACCATCTCGGGACGAATCATGGAGCGCCGGGACCACGTGCGAATAATCTGCTTTTCGCCCGTCTCATTCATCGCCTCGATCTTGGCGAGAAGCTTCTCATCACAGTACGGCCCTTTCTTCTTGGATCTGGCCATGGGCATGCAAACCTCCTCGTGCCGGAGTCATCTCTTATTTCCGGCGCCGCCGGACGATGTACCTGTCAGATTCCTTCTTTACTTTCCGAGTGCGAACGCCCAGAGTGGGCTGGCCCCACGGGCTGACCGGCGACTTGCGGCCGATTGGCGCCTTGCCCTCGCCGCCGCCGTGTGGGTGGTCCACCGGGTTCATCACCACGCCGCGCACGTGCGGACGATGGCCCTTCCAGCGCTTGCGTCCCGCCTTGCCGATGGACACGTTCGCATGGTCTATATTCCCTACCTGGCCCATTGTAGCACGGCAAGCGAGAGCGATCAGGCGTACTTCGCCCGACGGCAGACGCACATGGGCATAGTTGCCCTCCTTGGCCAGCACCTGTGCGGAAGTGCCGGCACTGCGGACCAGCTGCCCTCCACGCCCGGGTTCGAGCTCGATGTTATGTATCAGCGTCCCGAGCGGAATGTTGGCAAGGGGCAAGGCATTCCCGACCCGGGCAGGCGCGCGCGGCCCGGAAAGAATCCTTTGGCCGATTTTAAGACCCATAGGCGCGAGAATATATCTCTTCTCGCCGTCAGCATAATGCAAAAGCGCAATGTTGGCCGAGCGATTCGGGTCGTACTCTATGCTGGCCACCTTGGCCGGAACGCCGTCTTTGGCCCGCTTGAAGTCGAGCGACCGGTACTTCCGCTTGTGACCGCCGCCCCTGAAGCGAACGCTGACGCGCCCGTTCGAGTTGCGTCCTCCGGTACTGTGCTTGCCGCGAACCAAGTGTTTCAGCGGCTTGCTTTCGGTCAGGACCTCGCCGGTGACAACCGTCTGAAAGCGCCGCCCCGGCGTAGTCGGCTTGAATTTTTTGATCGGCATCAGTTCCGCACTCCCTCGGCCCAGCGTGGCCGGCTCCGCGCCTACACGCCGCCCAGGATTTCGATCTTATGACCGGGCTGGAGGGTCACAATCGCTTTTTTCCAGTCCGGCACACGCCCGCGACCGGCCATGGTCCGCCGCCGCCGCTTGGCCTTTACAACCATCGTATTGACGCTCTTGACCTTCACGTCGAAAACGGTCTCGACGGCGCGGCGGATATCAACTTTGTTGGCATCCTTGCGTACTCGGAATGTATACTTGCCTTCATCCACTCCCCGCAGGCTCTTTTCAGTCACGACAGGAGCTATGATAATGCTCTGCAGGCGCTCCTTTCGCTCCCATTCGCTCATTTCGCCCACTCCTTCTCCATCTTTTGGGCCGCCTCGCGGGTGAAGACCACGTGATCCGCCAGAACGATGTCGCGCGTTGACAATCCGCCACCAAACCGCGCTTCCAACGCCACGACATTCCGTGCGGATTTAAGGACCGTCTCATCCCGCTGCGCAAGCAATAGAAGAACCCGCCCCTCCAGCGCCAGATTGTTCAGGATCTGAACCATGCGACGCGTCGAGATATGGTCAAGACGTAACTCATCGAGAATAGTGATGCTTCCCGTCTTGAGCTTGGACGAAAGTGCGGACCGGATAGCCTGACGGCGCATCCGTTTGGGCATCCGCTTTGCGGTGCTCCGAGGCCGAGGGCCGAAGACAACTCCGCCGCCGGTCCAGATGGGCGAGCGGGTGCTGCCATGTCGCGCGCGGCCGGTACCCTTTTGACGCCATGGTTTTCGTCCCCCGCCACGGACCTCAGCGCGTGTCTTGGTCGAAGCAGTCCGCTTGTGGCGATTGAACTCTTCAATCCGAACGGCCTGATGCACGAGCCCTTCATTAATCGGCGCAGCGAAGACCGCGTCTTCGAGCATCATTTCGCCGACTTTTTCGCCATCCATGTTCATAACTGCGACCTGGGGCATGGTGGACTCCCTTTCGAACTGGCTCCAGCGCAAGTGCACTGACAGGTTTACGTACCGGGCGCTGTCGCCGTTGGACCCGTCACGTCTTAACGGTCTGAGCTTGAATCTTCAGGTACCCCCCGTTTGCGCCCGGGACAGGTCCTTTGACAAGAATCAGATTCCGCGCCGGGTCCACGCGCACAATACTGACCTGGCGCACTGTCACGCGGCGGGCCCCCATATGTCCGGGCTTCTTGGTGCCCTTGAATGTGCGCGCCGCATCGGTGGCTCCACTGGATTGCGGAGCTCGGTGCACCTTTGAGCCATGACTTGCCTTGCCGCCGTGGAACCCGTGTCGCTTCATAGCGCCTGCAAAGCCTTTCCCCTTGGAGATGCCCGTCACCCGGACCTTTTCGCCAGGCTCGAACATCTCAACCGATATGGTTGCTGCAGGCTCAGGGTCGAAGTCGGCACTGGTGGCAAACTCCATCAGCTTGCGCGGCGGTTGCTCGATGTTGGCCGCTGCGAAGTGACCGGCCATCGGCTTGTTGACACGCTTGGCCTCACCGAACCCGAGCTGGACAGCTTCGTAGCCGTCGCGTTCCTGGGTCTTCCTCTGCACCACAGGACAGGGACCGGCCTGGATGACGGTAACTGGGATGGCTCTCCCGTCATCGTCGAACACCTGGGTCATCCCTATCTTTTTTCCGATAATTCCTCGTGGCATAAGACAACACGCTCCGCCCATCTGCCTTGTGAGGGGATAGCGCCCCTCCTACGCAGTCCGCCTGCTGACCGCCGCCGGCTTCACCGGTTGCGGCCCGTCTCTTACCGGCCTGTCACACTAATGGCAATGTACACCCCGCCTGGAAGGTCCAGACGCATCAAGGCGTCAACCGTCCGAGGCGTGGAGTCTAAAATATCAATCAGGCGCTTGTGCGTCCGCATCTCGAAGTGCTCCATGCTGCGCGAACTGCGTCCAAGAGCCGTCGGCCTGACCACACAGTGCACGTTCTTTTCGGTGGGCAACGGGATGGGGCCTGCGATGCTTGCACCCGTGCGCCGTGCGGTTTCAACTATCTTCCGGGCCGACTGATCGAGAATACGATGGTCATACGCCTTTAGCCTGATTCTGATACGGTCTCTTGCCAACCTGGCCAACTCCTCACTTCACTGCCAACAACTGACACGAGCATTGAATTCGAACATTGCCGCCGCTACTTTTGATATTTCACTGGAGTATTTCGCTGACGACGCCGGCGCCGACGGTGTGGCCGCCTTCACGGATTGCGAACCTGAGCCCTTTCTCCATCGCAATCGGCGTAATCAGCTCCGCCTGGATTGTCACATT
>JALGUK010000575.1 GCA_029820875.1 Candidatus Zipacnadia bacterium | reverse complement strand
GGTACGGTGCCTGGCCTGTGCGCGGCCGTCCACAGGGATTTATGTGAATGTTTCGCTGAGGTTCTCGCCTCTATCACTCACGGTAACGTCCAGCGCACAAGGCCATGCTGGTAGCTAAGGCTGGAGATGACGGTATTATCCGCCTTCGGGCTGGTCAGCCCCGGCTTTGTAGATGACCTGAGCTGCTCCCGATTTGGCACCCACGAGCCACAAGTTGGGGCCCCGCCCCACAAGGAATTGCTCGCCATTGGGCAACCACGCTGCACGCGGCTTCCAGTCCTCCTCCCCTAGGTCTGCGGGCATAACATCTAGCGTCTTAGTTGAGATATCATACATCCAAAGTCGATGTCCGAGGCACAATAGCTTCTCGCCGCTCGGCGACCACAATGTTTGAACTATGAAATCAGGGCAGTGAACTTCTGTAGGCTTGCTGCCGGGCTTGCATGGATATATCAGTAGATTGGTCGTCCGGCGGGCCATATCTACCTGCCGAAGAGCGATCCGGCTGCCCTGAGGGCTGACAGAACACCCTTTTATGTGGGGGCTAAAAGTTGCAATCTTTTTGACAGTTCCGCCCTCGGCTGTGGTAACCCATAGGCTCCACTCAAAGAGGCTTGTTGAACGTCGGAAGAACACCTGGTAGCTACCTGCAGTCCGGCCTTGCACGACGCCAACCAACAACGCATGAGTGGACGGATCCCTCGCATCACTGACCAGAGTCCTCACGGTTTTCTTGTCACGGGCTAACGCGTAAATTCCTCCCTTGCAGGACTGAAAGATGATTTCATTCCCATCAGGCGACAACTCCGGGAGGACAGGCCCCAGCGGCCTCTCCGGTATTGCGCGGTGCAGCCGCCCAGTGTCGATATCCAGAAAGAAGATCCCATGTTGCGAGCGGATGCGGCAGAAACTAGCCAGCCAAACAAGAGCCTGCCTTTCCCGCGCCAGCCAGCCTTGCGGCAGGGCGAAGGTCCAGGGGTACTCGTAGCGATGTAGTATCGATCTGCCGGGAATATCCAGGATGAGTAGTTCGTCCTTGACGGGGACGGAATCCTCGGCCCGATACCAGCCCACGGTTATTATCGCCGTGGAGTTACCGGCCGGCATGATGGCCCCAATAGCCGCTTGGTGTGCCTCGGAAAGCCCCCCAAATCCGACAAATGATATCAGAAACCAAGTCCGCAGCCGCGCTCCGATTGCATTGTATACCCGCAGCGTCATTGCAAACCGCCACCCCCTTTCAAGGCATCTTGGCTTCGCCTTCTTCATGGCGGCGCCACCCCGGGCCTCCCCTCTTTCCTACACCCCGAGAGACACATTTTCAAGAGGTAATTCGATCGATTCCAGAAAAGCTCGTAGCACTTGTTTTCGCACCCCTCCACGTCGTCCCCGTACCACACCAAGCGCCACGCCGGCTCACATTGTTCGTTCACGCTCTTGTCGACCTCCTCACAGGCGCGCTCGGCTCTCCGGAGAATATACTGATATATTTCGCTAAATATCTCAGTGAAAATTAGGCTGCCTATTATCAGCTTGGCCAATCTAGGTAGGCCTCTAAACCACTCTATTATGTGCTCGATTCCTAATCCCCGAGGATCGACTTTGTTCTGTGGATTGTTCGTCACATACAAATACCGGTGCAAACTCAATGGATCTTGAGGTGCACCTCTCAACGGATCCATCGTAATGAACCGCCCGATATCCGGTGCATAGTACCTCGCCTGCATGAAGTACAGGGCCGGAGTTGCATCCCAATGTACCCCGTACGCTCCCACGTAGCGGTAGGGGTTGGTGACATTCTGTGTGGAGGACTGCACCTGTCCGAAGGCCTCGTAGCGGTACGAATTCTGGGTGTTTTCGCTGCCGTCCACCACCTCCGTCACGCTGCCGAGGCCGTCGAAGAGGAAGTAATAGCTGGCCCCGCCCCGCTTCATGCTGACCAGGTCGTCGTACAACGACCCGCCCTCGTGCGTGTAGCGCGCCAGCAGGCCACCTGACCCATCCCGCTCCAGAACCACCTTGTCCAGGTCGTAGAGGTACTCGATGGTCCCCGCCCCCTCCTGCACCTGCACCCGTTTCCCCTCACCATTATAACTAAACGTCGTGCGACTGTCATCGGGATAGGTAACCACGGTTAGCCGGTTCTCGTAGTCATACGTGTACGTGGTCGTCCCGGCGGTAACCTCGGTGGTATGGAGGTTGCCGTTGTTATCATAAGTATAAGTGGTTCGCGTCCCGCCGGCATTGGTGGCCGCCAGCTGGTTGGCCGCGTTGTACGTGTAGGTGGTGATATTGCCGTCCTTGTCCGTCTCCGTCAGCCGATTGCCCACGTTATCATACGAGCGAGGGTACGGCCCTTTCCCAGTGACGTAGTTCGGTCAAGTGTACAAGGCACTGGCGTTGCAAGGTAACTTTCTACTTCAA
>JALGUK010000076.1 GCA_029820875.1 Candidatus Zipacnadia bacterium | reverse complement strand
CGTGGGCCTCGACAATTGAGGCGACTATCGCAAGTCCAAGGCCGGTGCCGACCGGCTCGAATTGCCTGGCGTTCTTTGTTCGGTAGAATTCGTCGAATATTCTCGGAAGGTCATCGTTGGGGATGCCGATACCCGTATCCGAGACCAGGAGCCGCACTTCATCCCCGACGTGCTTTGCAGACACGGTGACGGTGCCGTTTTCGGACGTGTACTTGATGGCGTTGGCCACCAGGTTGGTAAGAACCTGCTCAACCCCCTCAGGGTCGCCGAAAACCGGCGGGAGGTCGCGAGGGAAATCACTCTTGACTGTCACGTTCTTGTCGGCTGCCCGCTGGCTGAGAAGTCCGATTACCCTTTCAGCTACATGCTCGATCGCCACGTTCTCGAACTGTTCCTGGAGCCGCCCACTGCGACTGCGTGACAGGATAAGGAGGTCGTTGACTGTCTTGAGCAGTTCCGTAGACTTCTTCTCTGCCCGAGAGAGCATTTCGCGTTGCTTGGGTGGGACATCACCCGTCAGACCTTCCAATATCACGCGGAGATTGGTGGCCAGCGCCCCGAGAGGGGAGCGGAGTTCGTGGGCGACCTTACGCATGTACTGAGTCTGCAGGCGCTGGGTAGCGCTCAGGGCCTTGTAAGCCTCCTGAAGCTTCTGCGCATCTTCCTGGATTTTCATGTTCAGTATTGCCATTTCGCGCTGGCGCCTACGCAGCTCCTGGCTGATTGATGTGGCCATGAACACAGAAAGAAACAGGGTGCTGATGAAGGACCCCAAGATTCCCCAGACCAGCCTGCTATGCGCCATCCCGGGTGGGGCGAAACCCTCGAGGTGATAGTGGGGCACGACCCCGATGTATTCCAGGATAACCACGGCCGAGAAAAGAGTTCCAGCCAGCGTAGCCTGCAGATACGCCGCGTTGGGTGAAAGCAGGATGCTGGCGATAATCATGTGGAAGATGAAGAAGAAAAAGAACGGGTTTTCCACTCCTCCCGATAGGTGGATAAGGAGGGTGAGGAATACGAGGTCCGTGGTAATTTGTAGGTTTGCGCAATCTGTGGCGGTGCGTGCCGGAATGGGATTGTCTGGCGACCACCGGCGACGCAAAACGACGAGGAACACCGCATTGTAGGCTGCAATCCCGAGCGCAAGCGTTACTAACGGCGCAACAGGCAGACGAATGCCCAAAACATAATGCGCTCCGAACACGGCACCCAAGACAGCTCCCGCTGCAAGCCAGCGGAGCCGGATGAACCAGAATATGCGCTCGGTTAGCTCCACATCAGTCAGGCTAGCATCTTGGAAACGCGATTCACGAGACTCTTCCATGTTCAGCCCTTGCACTGATTTGAAACTGCGGCGCAATTAACCATTGGGCGACCGCAGCCGATGCCGGGCCGCCCTGTTCCGTGGCCGCTATTGGCGCTGCAGCGCCTTAGTTCTCCAGGAGTTTGGCAACTTTTGCGAGCAGTGACTTCGGCTCCAGCGGCTTGTCGATAAAGTCCTGTACTGGCAGGTACTCGCCGGGCGCATAGGTGCCGTCTGACTGGTCAGGGTAAAAACGCAGATTCGTCTTATCGTGTATCGAACTTATGATGATAATCGGCGTGTCGCGAAGTTCTTCGGGCGCCTGGTTACGTAACTTCCAGACGAACTGAAACCCTTCGCTGCCATCCGGCATCATGATGTCAAGCAGGATAAGGTCCGGTTTGTTATTCATCACCTGCTCCCAGGCTTCCTCGGGATCGGCAGCCGAGAGCACCTGGTAATTCTCGCTCTCCAGAACGAGTCGACTCGACTCCACGATGTCCGGATCATCGTCTACGACAAGAATCTTGGCGGCTTCAGCCATCGCTCATTGCCCCCTCCTTAATGATTGTGGGGAAGAAGGCCCAGGACCGTCTTGATGACCTCCGGCAGCTTGCTCTGTAATGCCGACGAAAGCCCCAACCCGGGGGCGATCTCACATGGTTGGACGCCGACGATCTTCACATCCGGCAGCGCCATACCGAGGGCGCCGCCCAACTCCAGGGCGTCCAGAAGACCGATGCTGTGCAGAGATGCTATAGGCCCCAGGTTCAAGCGGCGTACCGCGTCCGGCGTAAAGACCTGGATCTGGCCCGGCTCTCCGCCGAAATCCACGGCGTCAATGAAAATGACTCGAACCGCGCCCTCAAGTAGGTCCAGCAGGTCCAGGCCTCCCGTGCCGCCATCCACGGCGTCCACTTCCGGGGGCAAACCGACTTGCAGCAGCATCTCCACGACGCGAGGACCTACGCCATCGTCACGCATAATGGGATTGCCGATCCCCACGATGCGTACGGGCCCCTGCACACTCTCAGTGACGGATCGCCTCAAGGTCCCCTGGCTCATCTTCCCCAGCCATGCTATTTTACAAACTCGACGTTCAGCAAATGTGTGGCACAAGAGATGCATGGATCATACGCACGAACCAGCATCTCCAACAACAGTGTGATTTCAGCCTCGGACTTGTCCAGTATCTTCGGGACCAGCGCCTTCATGTCCTGCTCGATGTTGTTAAGGTTCTCATTCGTCGGGACTACAAGGTTTGCTGCAGTGACACAGCCGTCGTCGTCGAATGTGTAATCGTGGATTAACATCCCACGGGGAACATCGGCGGCACCCACGCCGTGACCGGCCTTCACTTCGACCGTACGGTCCTCTTCCTTAAGGCCGCGGGCGAGGAGCTCGTCAATGGCGCCGATGGCGTTCTCGACAACCTCCACGCACTCCACGACCTGTGCCACGTTGTTCATGAACGGGTTGTAACACGGCACCTGAAGCCCGAGTTGTTCGGCTGCTGACTTGGCCGCGGGACATAGATGGTCGTAGTTGTTGTTGACCCTGGCCAGAGCACCGACCATGTACGATTTCCCGTTGATTTCCGCGTGTTTGGCATGTGAATGCGGCACGACGAACTCGTGGATCTTGGTTCGGTAGTCCTTGACAGGGATTGTCTCGCCGGTGTCGCTGAACTTTATGTCGCCGCTGAACCAGGCGTACTTGTCCGGTTCGGTCAACGAGACGAATGTGGTCTCTCGCGTGAAATGAGGAATCTCGAACGTCTTAAACAACTCGACAGTGACCTCAAGGTCCTTCCGTGCGGCGATGAGCCGCTCTCTGAGGTCCTCGAGTTCGGCGATTTCCGGAAGCTTGGTAAACCCGTTGACCGCTGCTGTGATCGGGTGGATGTGCCGCCCCCCAACGACTGTGCATACGTCGTTGGCCAGGCGCTTGAGCCGTAGCGCCAGCTTGACGACATCAGGATTTGAGCTGGCAAGCGGCAATACGCTCGGCACGCCCAGGTAATCCGGTGCCGCCAGGTAGAGGGTGTGGAGGATGTGGCTCTCGAGCTGCTCGCCGCCGAAAAGCAGGCGTCGGAGCAAGACCGTCTGCTCAGACGGGGTCACGCCCAGGGCGGCCTCGCAGGCGTTCAGCGAGGCGGTAGTGTGTCCGCAGGAACAAATCCCACAGATGCGGCAGGTGATATGTGTCACCTCATGCCACTTGCGCCCCAGAAGTATAGCCTCGTAAAACCGAGGCGATTCGGTTATCTCCAGTCGCAGCTCTTCGATGTTGCCGTTGGTCACGTTGAGAACGATGTTCCCATGGCCCTCAACGCGTGTGATGTCATGGACGTTGATGTGGACATCGGTGCTCATGCCTTCACCTCCGCCTCGGAATAGCTGTTGAACAGACCGAACATCTTCATGACCTCATCCACGGTCAAGCCGTATTTGGTGAGAATGTCCTTTTCGGAGTTGAGGTTCGGGTCACTGATAAAGCCCCGACAACCGACGCAGGGCTCTCCGTGGCTGGGACAGATAGCCCCGCAGCCGGCCCGCGTCACCGGGCCCATGCAGACCATGCCGAGTTCGAAGAGGCAGACATTGCCCTTGCGCTTGCACTCCACGCAGACGGGATAATCGGGAATCCGCGGCTGCTTGCCCAGAAGGAGGGCCTTCAAAACCTCCAGGAACTCCGCCCGGTCGATGGGGCAGCCCGGGACGAATGCGTCAATTGGAACAACCGCACTGACAGGCCGCGCGGGGATAGTACTTACCGACTCCCACATGTCCCCGTACACCATCTTGCGGACCTCGTCCACGTCGTACTTGTTTCTCATGGCGCTGTGCCCCGCGGTGCACGCGCAAGAGCCGATGGGAATGAGGATATCGGCGCGCTCTCGGATATGCTTGATCTCCTCCACATCCGCGGGCTTACTGATAGCGCCGTCCACGAAGGCGATCTGATAGTCCTCGCTGTGTTCGCTGATTGCTTCACGGAAGGTGACAAGGTCTATCGCGCCAAGGATGTCCAGCAGTTCGTTCTCGCATTCGAGCACTGAGAGCTGGCATCCTTCGCATCCTGTGAAGCTGAAGAAACCGACTTTAGGCTTCATTCACAATGCCTCCTCGAGCCACTTCAGCTCCGAGTACCTGAACACGGGGCCGTCCTGGCAGACGTACTTGTGATTGATCTGGCAATGGCCGCACTTTCCTACGCCGCACTTCATGTGACGTTCCAGCGACAGGATGATGTCGTGTTCGGCGAGACCTGCGTTTAGGCATTCCAATAGGACGAAGCGGTACATGATGGGCGGACCGACCACGCAAGCAACCGTTTTACGCGGATCGAAGTCCAGCTCCGGGAACAGCGTGGTGATGACGCCCACGTGACCAGTCCAGTTTTCATCGCCCTGGTCCACGGTAACGTGGTACTCGACATCATCGCGCTCTTCCCATATCTTTCTCTCCTCGGCGAAGAGCAGCTCCTGGGGGCTTTTGGCCCCATAGAGGATGATTACTTTCCCGTAATCGCCACGATTGGCATCATCCAGCACTGTGTTAATCACCGAGCGCAACGGGATAATGCCCAATCCGCCGCCGACAAAGAGAATGTCATGACCCTTCATCTCTTCCACCGGGAAGCCTTTGCCGAAGGGGCCACGGATACCGACCTTCGCGCCGATATCCAGAGCATGCAGTGCGGAGGTGACGTTCCCGATCTTTCGAAGACACAGCTCGAATTCGCCGTTGCTCGACGGTGCGGAAGACACCGAGATCGGAGCCTCGCCGATACCGAACACGGACACCTCTACGAACTGTCCCGGTGTATGGCCGAGGCTGCGCCCATTGAGGAAGCCCAGCTTCATCCACCGTTCGGTCTGGCTTTCCATGCGGGCATCCTTGAGCTCGCATATCTCCGGTAAATAAATGGAGGTCGTTTCGTTAGCCACCGGTGGCCGCCCCCTCTCGACTGGCTACGAGGTCGTTGACAACGTCGTAAACAGTGATATCCGCTAAACACTGCCGGCAGCATCGGCCACATCCGACGCAGTTAGACCGGCCGTGCTTCAAGAACAAATAGGAGAACTTGCGGTAAAAGCGGTGCTCAAGGCGGCTGGCACGGGTCTCGCGGAAGTTCTCACCTGTAGCGACCTTAGCGAAGTCCTTAAGCATGCACCCATCCCAAACACGGATGCGCTCGCCCTCGGTCAGCTTCAGGTCCATCTTATCCAGCACATCGAAGCAGTAACAGGTTGGGCACACCATGTTGCACGTGCCGCAACCGAGGCACTTTTCCGCCCACTTTTCCCACACGGGACTGTCCCAGACGCCATCGAAAAACATCGGGATGTTCGCGTGGTCGATGTTAAGCTTCTGCTTGAAGGAGCGCATTTTCTGATTTAGGCGGTCCTTCAGAGCCGCGATGTCCTCGCTCTGGGCCGGCTCCGTCGGGGCATACTTGCTGACCAACTCCTGTCCTTTTTGCGTGGCGACCTCGATTGCGAATTTCTCGCCGATCGGTGTGACGAAGATGTCATAGCCCGATGTCACCGTCGCCGTTTCCACCGAGGCGCAAAAGCAGTACTCATCGGGCATGCAGTCCACGCCGATGATCGTGGCATTAGCCCGCCGCTTGAGGTAATGGGCATCCGGATTGTTGTCGGCGAAGCTCCTGTCCAGGAGTTGCAGGCCGTGGATGTCGCAGGGATGTACGCCAGCGAGCACCATCGGCTCGGACTCCAGGACCGGTTCGACCGACGGGCCGTCCTCGAGATTGAACCTCAGCAGCGTCTCCTGAGGCGGGAAGAAGACGGCCTTTGGCGGGATGATGGTCGGGATTGAGTCCCATTCCATCTCCGCCGCACTCGAAAGGTCTGCAAAAACGAACTGGTTTTTCTTGCGCTTGACACCGACCACGCGCTGTTGGCCGATTAGCGCATCAAGGAAGACGTCGAGGCCTTCCTTGTCCGTGGTTTGAAACGTCATTCCCTACCCTCCTGTTTCAATGCATCTACAAGGGCCTATCCGGCTGGGCCCGCTGCCGTGCTCCGAATCAGCAGATCCGCGGCAGAAGCTCTCCAGCCGGCATATCCACGATACGGCTCGTACCCAACGCTGTCCGCAGCACCACTCGCCCACGTGTTGCAGGCATCACCTCTCCTATGATAACGGCTTGTCCGCCAAGCGGATGTTCCCTCATTGCCGTTAGAACTTGGTTTGATGCATTTGGAGCGACGATGGCCACCAGCTTCCCCTCATTGGCCAGATGCAGCGGGTCAAGCCCCAGAAGCTCGCACAGTCCCCTCGTCTGCGGCGACACCGGAATAGCGGTCTCTTGAATCTCAATTCCCACTCCTGACTGGGCGGCCAGTTCGTTCAGCGTAGCAGCCAGTCCGCCGCGGGTGGGGTCACGCAGACAATGGACGTCTTGCCCTCCTGCTTCAATCATCGCCTCGACGAGTCCGGCCAGCGGCGCGCAGTCGCTGTGCACTAGGCTTTGCACGCTCAACTCCTTGCGTGCGCACATCACGGCGGCCCCGTGGTCCCCAAGCGGCCCATTGACAATTATGTGGTCTCCCGGCGCGGCCCGCCCTCCGTGTACGTTCGCTTGCGGGAGGACCTCGCCGATCCCGGATGTGTTCACGAAGACTGCGTCAACTGCTCCATGCTCGACGACTTTCGTGTCTCCCGTCTGGACCGATGTTCCCGCCTCGACGCATGCCTGGGCGATAGACTCGAGAATACGCTCCAGGACATCGAATGCCAGGCCCTCCTCAAGTACCAGGGAGAGGCTGAGCAACAGCGGGCGTGCTCCCGACATGGCCAGGTCGTTGACCGTCCCGCACACGGCCAGCCGTCCGATGTCGCCTCCGGGGAAGAACAGGGGCGAGACGACGAACGAGTCCGTCGTAAAGGCGAGGCGCCGGTTCCCGAACCCGACTACGACGGAGTCGTC
>JALGUK010000075.1 GCA_029820875.1 Candidatus Zipacnadia bacterium | reverse complement strand
GCCCGCCTGCTAACATTCCTCGACCACTGAAAATCCGAGCAGCCGGCCCAGGTCCCTGATCTGCTGCACCAGGTCGCCGTAAAACATAACCCGATGCAGCCCCCCTCGATAGTTCTCATAGAGCTTCCTGGCATCGCGCACCTTCATCTGCACCTTTGTCCTGCAACCCTTATCAATGTCAACATTACCGACTATTTCGCCCCGCGCTACCAGCATGGTATCGAAATTCATCAGCTTTGCGTGCGTCACCGGTTGTCCAGGACGCATCTTCACCTGCAGCGAGACGCTTTCATCATCTTCTGCATGACTTCTAAGGATATATGGCTCCGGATAGCTTTCCACCCCGCCCATTCTGGTCGCCGCCACACAATGGCTGTGTGTAATAATGTCGTTGGAGGTGTCTATCACTGGATCCGATACAAAGCCCGGGCGGTCGGCCAGGAACCCTACAATCATTTGTGTGAGGGTAGCAGCCAAGTCTGCCTCACATACGCCGATAAGCCCTTCGTCGTTCAGCCGCGAGAATGCCAGGCAAGGGAAGGCAGGCAACAACCCGGCATAGGTTAGTGGCAGGCAGTCCACGGTGATGACGTTTGCGCCTCGTTGTTGCATCAGGTTCTTTATCCCGACGTACATCTTGGCTGCCTGGAAGATTTCCTGCTTGGTTGGCTCCACCACCTTTTCTGCTTTCTCCATGTATTCCGAGGCCACCAGTTGTGCTTCGCCATCGTCGGCATTATCGTAGGATTCCACCAGCCGCTCGTGCCCCAGCCGTTCTATCTCAATTCCCCACCTCTGTCTCGCCTGCATCTGATATGAAGATATATCGGCGCGATCCGTGACACAAAGCACCTTGGACTCTTTGAGCCTGCGCACGGTATCCACCGCTTTGAGCGCCTTTCCTATCTCAGTAAAGTCCGAGGACGATATTCCGATAACGTCGTCGGGAACTGACAAAACGAAGTATCCGAACAGGTCAATGAAGCTGACCTTAGGAAGGTCTATTTTCATAATCTGCCCCGTCAGAGCACCTGAGGCAAGGATGAATAACAGAAGGCCGTCATCGGCGTCGGTGACGCTGCTGTTGACCTTGGCTGCTTCCTCCTCGGTGGTCACGATATGTCGCCCAACGAACTCCACGTCGAAATCCAATTTGCTCTTCAGCCAGTTTAACTCTTCTTCCAGCTCCGCAGCCCTGGCCTCGGGTTCAAAGTCTTTATAGGGCCATCCCGGCATACCCTTCTTTTTAGAGAGATACACAGTTCTTATCGTCGTAGCCATTGTGCTACCCCCTGCCCTAATTGGTTTTCGTTACTGTATAGCCACAGACCCGGGCGCTGCTCCCCTGCCGTGCATTGGCGTTTAAACACCGATTGAGCCGGGCAAATTTTCGATGGCGTCCCTCCTGTCTTGCAACTCGAGGCGGCGCCGGGTCTCGCCTTCAGGGATTCGTAAACACGTTCCCTCGCCCGCCGAAGAAGGAGTCTATTACGAGCCACGTGCCCGCGGCGGTGAAGGAGCCCAGGATAAGCCCCAGAAAGAACGGGCGGGCCGTCTGGTGGCCCTTCCCGCCCCAGTAGCGCACAATTACCGCCTTGGCGGCCCATGCCAGGAATACCGAGAACCACGTCGTCGCTATTTGGTAACACAATCCCAGCGGCATCACGATGGGGTGAAACGGGAACCACATCCACCGGTCCTTCGCCGCGCTTGCAAGCAGGAACAGCACCGCCCCTATCCCCATGTAGATGAAACGCTTTGGGCTGACGTGGACGGGGTAGTCCATCACGTTCTGTATCCACCCGAACGCCGTCCGCGCCAGGCTCTGCATGTGCCATCCGCCGAGCGTCGTCGCGCCGAAGCCATAGGCGAGCTTGAGGTTGGAGTAGACCGTACCCCCAAAACCGGCAAGAATCGCGAGCAGCATTGCCCCAAACAGCCGGTGGTCGGCCACGTTGGCGGTGTCGGTCATCTTCAGGCCGTTTGCAGCCGCGGCAAGTGGGTGAGTTTTGATGTCGGCGCCCCACGACGTCGTAAGCGCCAACGCCGCCACGCCCTGCTTGCCCAGAGTCGTGCTGCCAAGGGCGTAGAGCGCGAAGTGGGGCATCGAGACCGGCGGGCGGGCGTATGCAAGCCCCGCCTGGGCAATGATACGCGCCAAGCCGATGAACATGATTAACTCAATAGACAGCAGCAACGTCGCAGCGCTCCATGGCAACCCGCTTATGCGCAGCCACCACAGCGCGTAGAGGCTCCCGATGACCGCGCCGACAACCGCAACGCGGTAGCTTAGTGAACCGGGACCCTGCCCTGGTGCCGGCCTGCGCCACAAGGCTGAGCGCCACACATTCCTCAGATGCGGCCGTGCGCGCCACACAAGCAGAGCGACCATCGCAATCATCGCCCCGAGACCCTGGTACGCGACCGACGGCCTCCCGGGGCCGCCGATGAAGTCCGCAGGCTCGCGGTCGATCGCCAGTAAATACAGCACGCCCATCTCCACCGTGGCGAACACCGTCCAGAACCACACGCTGAATGAGACTTCCACCGTCAGCAGATACGACAACCCGACGACCTCCCAGAACAGCCAGACGATGAGAGGAGTCGAGCCGCGGAAGAGCATAAATACATGCCGCCTGAACAGCGGAGGGATGGTCGGGTAGTAAGTGTGCAGGGCGTTTATGCTATGATAGATAAATGGAATGGCGAAACCCGCCCACAGGAGCCAGTTGCACAGAATCGGGCGCCCGCCCTCCCCTGGCTGGCGGACCTCTGCAAGTGCCAGTGGAAGGTGCGTGAGCGGGAACACAAGCTTCTCATTGCTCACCCACTGGCGCTTGAGGATGTACGCCAGGCAGATGCTCGCTCCGTAAAGCGCAACCGCGAATGTGGTCCATCGCCACAGCGGCCCCAACCACACTCCCCACGGCAGATGCTGGCCCGGCCGAAGGCCCTCGTAGAAGCCGCGCGCGGCGGATTCGTCGCCAATGACAAGGGCGGAGCGGAGATTAGGGATGATTGTGTCGGCCCAACCGTTGCTCGGAGACTGGAAGTAGGCCGCGCCAGGCAGCAGGGCCAGCAGGTTCATCATGAAGCCCCACGAAACGACGGAGCAGGCGACTATCATCATCACATAGACCGAAACAAGCTCGGCCGGAGACAGCGCCAGCCGCGGCGTGTATCGGCGCGAGAGCCGGTTGAGAACCACCAGCAACAAGAACAGAAACAGCGCGCTGCCGGTGGCGAAGTCGGCCGCCATCGGAGAGCCATGGACATACCCGACGCCCCACGGCTCCTCTGCGCCGATAATCGCGCAGGCCACAAGGCCAATCAGCAGCGCGCGGAGGGTGACAGTCGCGCCGGCTTGGATGGGACGGTGCGCAGGTGACATTCAGTTGTTCCTTGGATGCCGCTTCAATGCAGGGAATGTTGATATTCCCTGCCGTTTCGGCGGCCTCCTCCCGCCGCATCGGTTACAATATCAGCGCGTAGCATCTCCGATGGCCTCAGGCATATTCATCAGTGGATTCCATCGCCTGCATTCAGCATACTCGGCCTCTTGTGCGGCTCGTCAATCCTCGCGCACCGCCAATATATCGTCCTCGCTTACAATCAGGTAATCCTCACCGTCAATCTTCACCTCGGTGCCGCCAAAGGAGGCATATACAACTATGTCACCCTCGTTGACTGCACTCTTACCCTCCTCGTCGTCTTCTACGTAAAGCCCGGCTGTCCCCACAGCCACTACTTTACCCTCGCGGGGGGCTTGCTGGGCCGCCTCAGGCAGAATAATACCTCCAGCGCTCTTCTCCTCCGGCTCAAGCGGCTTCACAAGTGCTCTCGCTCCTAAAGGTTTTAGCATGACAAACACCGCCTTTCTTTGTTTATGTAATACTTTGCAGCGATATACGCCCGACTATAATGAACTTGCCTCAATCTCTGCACAGCCCTGACATCCGCGTATTCACTTCAGGCCCAGGAGTCGGTCTATCGTAGGCTTGTCGAACCCTACTATTGCCTTGCTCCCGACCAACAATACCGGCACGGCGCGAATGTGTCGGCGCTCCAGCTCCTTTTGCGCCCTGGGGTTTTTCGACGCATCCACCTCGTGAAACCGAACACCCTGTTGTCTCAAATACTGCCTGACCGCGGCGCACCAAGGGCAACTTGCGCCGGTGAAAAGTACTACCTTAGGCTGACGTGACTTCCTCATCGCTGTTGCTTGTTTCCTCCATTTACATCGGGCGAGGCACTGCCTCAAACAGTCAAATGGAAGTGGATGACATGTGCTTACAGACCTGAGCCGCTTCGGCGTCGTGCAAGCCCTATGCGATTGTTATGGTATCCAATGGGCAAGCCCGGCAGTAGTCGCCGCAGGCCTGGCACATGTCCACATAAAGAACCATAGGTGAATCATGGGCTTCTTCCTGCTCCAGGACATTGTGGGTACACGCCTGAACAGCGGCGCAAACACCGTCGTTGGGAGAACATTTGTCCACCAGACACTTGTCGTATTGTATTATTGTATTAAGACCCTTCGCTTAGGCATGGTCCGACTTGCTCCTCTTCGCGAAGCTGAATATGTGCCCCTCCACCAAACTGCCCTCGTGTACGAGCATCGTGGTGCACTCGCCTTGCAAGCGAAAATCTGCTTCTCTTATTTCTCTTTGGATGGCTGCCAGTTCGGCGCGGTGGTTAAATACCTCGGGATCGCCCGGGTAGAAGGAAAGAAGCCCGTCCAGGCGCAGAACTCTATGTAGCTCGCGTAGTATTTCTTTCCTCTGCTCAGACCGCGGATGGTACCAGGAATGCAATACATCGTAAAGGAGTATGACGTCGATGGATTCGTCCGGCAATTCGATGTTTGCTCTGTCCGCGGCGGTTATAGTACGTATGTTCCGCAGGCCCATTGACGTGAACTTGGCCTGGAGAGCCTCCAGCTTGCCTTTATCCTGATCCACCGCATAGACGATTCCACCATCGCTCAATATTATGGCAGCGGGGATTGTATAGGTACCTTCCCCGCATCCGAAATCAAGCACCCTCTGCCCGGCCTTCACTCCTACTTCTTTCAACAGTGGGACAGCGTGCTCGCTGAGCCATCTGGTCGCACGGCTCGGCGTTGCATCAGTCACTATCCTTTCCGACATCTTGGCTCTCTTTCTCCAGAACGCGGACCTGGTCCAGCAGCAGGCGCTGTAGACGCTCCAATGAGGCTGTGTATGGCTCTATGGGCAGCTTCATCCAATCCGAGAATTCAAGAAGCCTCATAGGAGAATTAGCTATGTATTCATCGTAGAACCCCAGTGCATCCAAGAGAACGGCCTTGTCGTTCTGCGGAAACGTCTCGTTAGCCTTCCCGACGTCCCAATCTTTAAAGACGCTTCCAGTACTTCAACTAGCCGCGAGTAAGCCGATAGGCTCTTTGTCCCCCGCCTATCATCTCGCGTTCCTCAACGGTGGCCAGCATGTCGATACAATTCGCTGCTTTATCCGGGAGATTCGCCCGCCTTGCTCGCCTGCGCCATAGGCATACCTCGGAGACCGCTTCTACCGGGGCTTGAGGACAAGGTGCTTCCTGTTCTCGCCCTTAGCGTACTCTTCGGTTACTGCGTTCCAATTCGACCTGATTAGTTCAATCGCCGCAGAAATGCTGTCAACCCTCGTAACGACGCAGAGCAACTTCTTCAGCAGTCGCGGGAGGTTGGGGCCGAATCGCTTATTGACCCACACATTGACATCGCCAAGCGCACTCAGCGACGCCTTCGCCTTCTTGGGGTCGCCGTGTCGCATGCTTTCGTCGCCCTCGTACACAGAGTTTTCGCGGCGTTCCAGAAACTCTACATCGTCGCCGGTGAACTTGTATACGTCAAAGTAACGGGCCATGCCAGCGTGGTCGTCTATCAGTCGTTCGCCGTCGTCTGTGCTGAAAGCAACCAATAATTCCATTCCACTGCCTCGCGATTTAGTATCGTGCATCAGTTGTTCAGCGTCGTGCAATAAGGCATTCGCTCTGTATTTACTTCAGTTTGTCCGCATGAAGGGATGGCACACCCCTGATTGTGTTCGCAATATCCGCCGCCAAATCGATTAACTGTGCGATGCGCTCATCGGCCAGGCGGTAACAGACCTTGTTCCCACGACGTTCGGGGGCAGCCAGGCCGCGGTCACGCAGTATCGCCAGGTGCTGAGAGACATTTGCCTGTCTGCGAGCCAGTTGTTCCTGTAGATCCGTGACGCAGAATTCCCCGCTCAATGTTTTGGCAAGAATGCCTAATCTGACCGGGTGCCCCAGTGCCCTGAAAATCTGGGCGAGCTGCTCGTAGTCTGGAGTGATGTCATGGGTAGCGATAATCATCGCCTCACTTTCCGGCCCGGGCGCCGAACGCGTGCCTGTTTTTGTCAACCATCAGATGCTTCCCCGGCGTCGGCCTGGATGACGACTACGTTATCAAGCAGATCTACGCTCCGGACTTGCCCCCGTACAACTTGCGGCCGCTCCATCAGAGGAGTGATTATGACCTCCCCTTGTTTGCACTCGAGTCGAGCCACATCATCAAAGGCCGGTTCGGCAGCAACTTGGCCGTCTGATTGTTGCAAATAAACCGCTACTAAACACATGAGCTTCGCCTCGTGTAAAGCCGTCTCCGCCGGCTATGTTATGTCATCCCGTACGAGCACCCGATTCCAGCAGGCTGTCAACGGCCTTGGAAACCTCGCTGCCGTCCAATTGTATCCGGTGTCCCTTAAGGGATGCGGCAAGCAGTTTCTCGTCGTACTGAATAATGCCCAACGCCGGCAGTTCGTGCTCACGTAGTTGCGCGGTAAGAATAGATGCAATATCCGCTGAGTGGACCTTGTTGAGAATCACGCCCGCAAAATTGGCCCCTGCCTGTGATGCTAATTGTTGTATTTTCTCCGCCAGAACCAAAGACTCAAGGGACGGTTCCACTACTGCCAACACTGCGTCAAGGCTTGTCTCCACGCCGCGACCGAAATGCTCGATACCGGCCTCCATATCCACCAGGAGCAGCTCGTCATCGGCCAGTTGCAGCTTCTTCAGGAACTCGCGGCTCAGTACGCCCATCGGGCAGGCGCAGCCCTCGAGCGACTGGTGGATCTTGCCAATGGTCACAAGGACTCGTCCATCCTTCTCCACCACGTATTCAGCCGGCAGGTCGCTGACGGCAAGTTCCGGGCGGGATAGGACCGTCATGTCCGAATCGTCGCCGTCCGAGAAGGTCTTTCGCATCTGGCGCTGGACGTTCTTCTTGCC
>JALGUK010000074.1 GCA_029820875.1 Candidatus Zipacnadia bacterium | reverse complement strand
TGTGTGCCGAGGAAATTGCGAAGGTGCGTGAAATCATGGGGCCTGATATGCCAATCATTCTCGGCTTTTATGCCACCGCCCACAGCAGACTCGGCAGCACGACTCCGGAATACGTGGAAGAGGTCATGCGCTGTGGCCACGAGCACGCCGACGGGATACACGTTTACTGTCATCAGAAGCCGGGAACACCGAAATATGAGATAGTCAAGCGGCTTTTTAGGCTTTGGAACCCATGATACTATTTATTCTATGGAGGGGGTGCCGATGCGACGAATCGGGTCATTGCTGGTGGTTTTGAGCTTAGTGTGCGGGATAGGATTGCTTGCTGGTTCGGGTTGTGAAAGGAAGCGTGAACAGGAAACGACTCTCCCGCCGACCAGGCCGCCGGAGATGTTACCACATATGCCGGCCAAAGGCGCCGCAGGCCTGAGCGGAAAGAAAGTGGTGATGGTGATTGCTCCTGAGGGCTTTCGAGACGAGGAGTATGAAATCCCCAAGAAGGTACTGACCGCTGCTGGAGTGACCGTCACCACCGCCTCACTTCAGGCCGGGGAATGTAAGGGTGCCGGTGGGACGACAGCTCAGGCGGAGGTCAGCGCAACTGAAGTGAACGCCGCCGACTACGATGGCATTGTTTTCGTCGGTGGCCCCGGGATGGCCCAATACCTCAATAACGAGGATTTCGTTGCGCTTGCCAAGCGGTTCTACGACGCCGGGCACATGGTGGCTGCAATCTGCGTCGCGCCGGTCATCCTGGCCAACGCAGGTATACTCGACGGCGTCGAAGCTACCGTTTGGAAGGGGAACGTCGACGACATTAAAGCCAAGGGAGCCGTACCTTCCAGCCGGCCGGTCGTCACGAGTGGAAATATCGTCACCGCTAACGGGCCGCCGGCCGCCGAGGATTTTGCCGATGCTGTCATCGAAGCACTGAAGGCTTCCGGCACTTAGCCGGACAGTACACGCTCTGGAGGAATGTACAATGCCTCGCGCGCTTGTTGCTACTGCTCCACGGACGCCTGCGTTCCAGGAGTACACTGAACCGCCGCTCAAGGGCAACCAGGTGCGTGTCAAGAGCGAGTTCAGTGCTGCAAAGCATGGAACGGAGATGACCGAGTACAGGGGGGAGTCGCCATTCAACCGAAGAGTCGCCATTCAACCGAAAGCGCCTGGACTGGGACCTCCGGATATTCCTCCCCGCCGAGGATATAGGACCGCGCTTTCCGATTGCACTCGGGAACATGACGGTCGGAACGGTCGTAGAAGTTGGTCCCGAGGTGGAGAATCTGAAAGTGGGGGACCGGGTATATGGGCATTTGCCAATCCGCGAGACCCACACCGTGCCGGAAGGGCATTTGAAGGCGGCGCCGGAGGATATGTCGGCTGAGGCCATCGTTTACGTGGACCCGGCCGAGTTTGCGTTGGCTGCGGTCCGGGATGCCCAGTTCGGTATGGGGGCCATCGGGCTTATGGTCGTGCAGATGGCGAAGCTGTCCGGCGCAATGTGGGTGGGGATCGTGGACCCGTTGCCGGGTCGCCGCCAGGTTGCCTTACAATGTGGGGCCGATGTCGCTTACGACCCGAATGCATGTGATGTCGGCCTTGAGATTAAGAAGGCCACCGGGCGTCCCGGAGTGGACGTTTCCATCGAGGCCAGCGGGAATTACAAGGCTCTTCATGAGGCGATCCGGTGTGTACACTTGGGCGGTCGTGTTGTGCCCCTTGCGTATTACATGGGCGATGCGAAAGGCCTTTGGCTGGGTGAGGAGTTCCATTTCAACCGTCCTACCATCATCTCCACCCGTGCTAACAGCGACCCCAACCGTGATCACCCGATGTGGGACAACCGGCGCATCATAGACACTGCTTTTAGACTCTTGCACGAAGGTAAACTCAAGGTGGACGGGCTCGTCAAGCCGATAGTCCCGTTTGAACAGGTGGTTGAGGCGTATCGGGCGATAGACGAAAACCCGGATGAGACCATTAAACTGGGTGTCACATATAGTGAGGGTTAAAGAGCGTCGCAAAAGGACGTTTGCCTCGCCCGATTTCGAAAGAGCAGGGCAACGAACCAGTGCCAAATGCACGCTCCGGGGACTTGCGAATCGTCCGTAGCACGAAAGAATGAGCTTTTTCGCCATTATTGTTGTTGCGTTAGGTCTCGCCGCTGATGCATTTGCCGTTGCAGTCGGCGTGGGTTTCGTTTTAAAACAAGTTGCCGCCCGGCAGGCGTTTCGTTTATCTTTCCATTTTGGTTTTTTCCAGTTCATTATGCCGATAGTGGGCTGGGGTTTGGGAACTACTATTCAGCGCCAAATCGCTGGATGGGACCATTGGATTGCTTTTGCATTGCTGGCGGGAATCGGCGGGAAGATGATTTATGACTCCCGCGGCCAGCGAGAGGAACTGCGCGCAGCCGATCCTACACGCGGCGCCAGCTTGGTTGTATTGTCTGCAGCGACGAGCATAGATGCGTTCGGTGTAGGGCTGAGCCTCGCGATGCTGCATACGAGCATCTGGCTTCCCAGCGTGATAATCGGGTTTGTCGCGGCGGGAATGACGGTTCTGGGCCTGCACCTTGGGGTACGCTTTGGGCAACTTCTCGGGAAGCGGGTGGAAATAGGTGGGGGGGTTGTGTTGATTGGGATAGGTGTTTGGATACTATTCAAGCACATAATGTGATGTGTCTCACGCAGGTGCGCCTTGTGTTTGCCGCTCTTGTGTGGTATAAAACAAACGATGGTAGGATGCTTATGCGGGAGGGGGACACGGCCATGCGCATAACGCGGCTCGTGGTAGTCGGTGCGATTCTGGCATATGTAGCTATTTTGCTCTCGGGTTGTGGAAGTGCAGGTGGAGGAACATCTGTTGCCCCCACGGGGTTGACGGGTAGGGTCACAGGCGCTGATAACCCTGAAACATTGGCGCTCGTTGTCGATGGGCAGCGGCTTAATGTTCATCCGCGGCCGGACGGCAGTTTTACAATTGCCGGTATTCCGCCGGGAGACCATGTCATTTCGGTCGTCGCTTCCGATGGCGAACTCGGCGCGCATATTTCCGTCGAGACCGACGATACTGGTGGAGCGGATATCGGCAATGTAGACCTGAATGTGGGGGGCAAGATCGTCGGTACCGTCTCCAAGGTCGAAGATGACGGAGCACTCACACCCATTGAAGGCGTGCAGGTTACTGCGACGATACCGGAGGTCTGGATTCTTGACACCACGGAGGTATCTCCTGACGTTTGGCCACCGCCGGACGAGCGTCCCAGCGACCTCAAAATCGTAGGATTCACGAAGGCCGACGGCAGTTATACGCTCGAGGCCGTTCCACCCGGGGAATATGAGGTACGTGTGGTCGTTCCGGGCCTGGAAGCGGGAGTCCGATGGGTGACTGTGACTCCTAAGGGCACAGCGACGGCGAATTTCTACTTGCGTGCGGCGATTGACCCCGGCGTTGGAACCATCGAAGGACAAGTGCTCTCCAGCGAAAGCGGGGAGCCCATAGGCGGAGCGCTGGTGACCATCAAACGAACAGAGCCGTACGTTCCGAACGTCCCACCGGACCTGCCCATTCCCGGGCGTGGTCCTGACGCCGGGCCGGTTGAGCCGTGGTTCGGTTGGTACAGCTTCGCGACGCTTACCGATTCCCAGGGGAATTATCACCTGAATGTTCCGTCCGGTTATATGACATTGAGCGTGTTTGCAGAGGGTTTTGACCCTTTGTGGAAGCCGATTACAATAAAGCCTGATGAGACTCTGACGCTGAATGTGGCTTTGAGGCCGATGCCTGGCTGGCCGCCGCCTCCTGGGCCTGTGGAACCACCGCTTCCACCGGACGCTCCCGAGGAGCCTCCGAGCCAATAGCGCTTGAACGCTCGTGCTCTTAGTGCGACAGCTCCGGCGCATAGGGTGCTGGCGGCGGTTGGTATTGTATCCCCTCGCGGAGGACCCTCGCTGCGCGGCAGAGAAACCCCTCGCAAGCTGTGTGGTTGGCGGCGACGGATTCGATGCGACTGCATTGCCTTTTACTCACGCAAATTGAGAGGACGATGAGATTGGCGCGAACTATAACCCTCATTCCGGGCGATGGTGTCGGTCCGGAAATTGTGGATGCTGGCCGAAAGGTCATCGAGGCTACAGGTGCCGACATCGAATGGGAAGTTCATGACGCCGGTGCCGATGTCGTTGACAAGTACGGTACCCCCCTGCCCAAGCATGTGCTTGAGTCCATTCGCCGAAACAGGGTCGCGCTGAAGGGGCCGATAACGACCCCGATAGGAAGCGGCTTCCGTTCAGTCAACGTGGCTCTTAGGCAGGTGTTGAGCCTTTACGCCTGTGTGCGCCCATGCAAGAGCTATCCTGGCGTGCGCTCGCGGTATGATAATATTGACATTGTGATCGTGCGCGAGAATACAGAGGATCTCTACGCTGGCATCGAGTTTGACATCGGTACCGACGAGGCCCGCCATATAGTGGCGATGAGTGACGGAAAAATCCGTGAGGATTCCGCCATCAGCATCAAGCCCATCAGTGACAGCGCCAGCCGCCGGATTGCGCAGTTTGCGTTCGAATATGCGCGTACCTACGGAAGACGGCTTGTGACCGCCGTCAGCAAGGCCAACATCATGAAGTTCACCGACGGTCTTTTCTTTCGCGTGGCACAAGAGGTTGCAGAACAATATCCGGACATCGAATACAATGAGCGCCTTGTGGACAACATGTGTATGCAGCTTGTGCAAAAGCCTGAGCTGTACGATGTTCTTGTGCTGCCGAATCTTTATGGAGACATCATCTCGGATCTGTGTGCGGGCCTTGTAGGGGGCCTAGGAGTCACCCCGGGCGCGAACATCGGTGAGGAAGCGGCGGTGTTTGAGCCTACTCACGGCAGCGCGCCAAAGTACAAGGGGCAAAACAAGGTAAACCCGACAGCTTTCATACTCTCGGGTATGCTCATGCTCAGGCATATTGGGGAGAACGAGGCGGCGGACCGCCTCGAGAATGCTGTAGCGCAGGTCATCGCCGAGGGTAAGTGCGTAACTTATGACATGAAACCTGAGCGCGATGATCCGACCGCAGTCGGTACGCGCGAAATGGCTGAGGCCATTGCTCAGCACCTTTGAACACCGGATGCAAGCAACATTGTCGCCGAAAGCCGACCGTCGGTGAGGGGCCATGACACAAGGCCTGCTGGTTATCCTCACAGTGTCGTTCGCCCTCGGGATAGCTATAGCTGACTGGGCGCGCCCTCCTATTATCAGCCTGATGCTCTCCTCGGCCGCCTTTGTCGCACTTGGTATCACCCTGAGCTGGTGCGGACGTCACAAGAGCCGGTGGCGGGCACCCGCAACGACTCTCTTCCTCTGCCTTGCAATGTGCTCTGCTGGCGGCGCCTGGCACATTGCGCGACAGACTCGTCCGCCCAACGATATTGGCATCCGGGCCGGGCGCTCTGTGTCGGTTCTGGCAGTCATGCAGCAGCGCTCGGTCTCCCAGGATAACCGTTGGCGTGGGGTTGTCCGTGTGCTCGGATGTGCGGGAGCACAAGCGACTTACATCCCTGCTCGCGGGTTGTTGCTGGTCTCCGGCCCCGGTCCAATGGATGCGGGTCATGGAGCATTGGTGTCTTTCCGCGCACGAATTGTGGACCTGCCGAGCGCGTCGAACCCTGGAGAGTTTGACTATGGCCGTTATTTGCAGCGTGCCGGTATCAGCGCACGAGCATTTGCGTTTCGACCGCCTCGAGTCATTCGCGAGGGTTATACCGCTACGGGCTGGGCGAATCGGGCGCGGGAGTTGATTAGCAATGCGATTCGCGCGACCATGCCGGGCGATAACGCGACCCTCCATACACAGCTTCTGATGAGCATCATCTATGGGATTGCTGTCGCGCCCCTGCCTGAGTCAATTGAGGAGACTTTTCGGAGGGCGGGGACCATCCATATCCTCGTAGTTTCCGGCGCGCAGGTGACAGCTCTTGTCGGCCTTTTCTTAGCCTTGCGGAAAATGATGCGGTACCCCGCAGCTCATCCTGCGGTGTTAGTGATGGCAGTGCCGCTGTTTGTTTACACGCTGATGGCGGGGTGGGAGCCGTCCGTATTGCGGGCGGCTGTGATGGCCGCCGTCTGCGTGACCGCTGGGGTTCTTGCTCTCGAATACGATGCTTATACATCGCTCGCAGTAGCCGCTCTGGTGCTTTTAATCGCGAACACGAACAGGTTATTCTCCATCGGCGCGCAGCTCAGCTTTGCCGCCACCTTCGGTGTAATCTACTTCATTCCACGTACTCCCCGTGGACGCCCAGGTCCTCACTGGATTCTTGTGGGGCTCTGGAGCACACTTGGCGCAGGGCTTATGGTTGCTCCGATTCTGGCGTATCACTTTCACTCCCTTTCGCTCGTGCAACTTCCTGCGAATGCGATTGCTCTCCCGACAGCGGCGGTGCTGACAGTACTTGGCTTCATCTCAAGCGTTGTGTCGCCTCTGGCGGCCGGGCCTTTCGTCTGGTTAGCTGTCGGAGTGAATTGGATCAACCATCAACTGATTGATATTCTCCTGTCATCCTCGTATTGGTTCGCCTCTCGACCATGGGCATATCAGACTTCGATCTCGTTGTCGGGTGGCCAAGTTGTAGCCTACTATGTTATTCTATTGGGTGGCGTAGCTGTTTTGAGGTCTGGTGTCTGGGCGAAGAGAGATGGGAATGCTTCACCGACCAAACGGGCGGCGGGTGATGCAGCCTTGCGACCGTCTTGGCGAGATTGGTTCACCAGGGAATGGGCAATAACAGTTGCATGTGTTGTGGTGGCCCTGTTTGCCGTAACTGCTGCGTACCGCTCCCGTCCTTTGCCGTTGCGCATCACGTTTCTTGATGTAGGCAACGGCGATTCTATCCTTGTGCGTTCTCCGACTGGGCGCAACGTTCTGATTGACGGCGGAGGCGCCGCTTACAAGGGCGGAACAGGCGCCAACCAAGGAGAGCGCGTGGTGCTTCCATACCTACTTCTCAATGGAATAACGCGCCTGGATAGTGTGATTCTTACCCACCCGCATAGGGACCATGTCGGCGGACTACCCAGCGTGCTGGGCGAGATGAGGGTAGGGCTGCTGCTTGACCCGCAGATTCCCTCTGACGTGCCCGAATACTCGGAGATGCTTGCAATAGCGGCTAATCGCTCGATCGCAACTCGTAGAGCGCATGTCGGACAGCGGCTCAACTTAGGTCGCGGGGCCGTTCTTGAGGTGCTGTGGCCGCCACGGAGTTTGGTACACGGTACTGCAGAGGACGTGAACAACAACTGTGTGGTCACCAAGATTACTTACGGGACATTTAGTGCTCTCCTGACCGCCGATATCGAGGAGGAAGCCGAGCGAATGCTTGTCGGCAGCGGCAAACCGCTGCGCAGCACCGTTCTGAAGGCTCCGCACCATGGGAACGATACATCGTCCTCTCCCGCGTTTCTTAACGCCGTCCGCCCGCAGATCGTTGTCATAACTTGTGGCGATAACGGGCCGAAGGGGCCTCCAGACCACGTCGTTCTTGACCGATTTTCCGCCATCGGCTGTCGCGTGTACCGTACTGATAGGGACGGTGCCGTAACCGTATTGAGTGACGGGACCAGCTATCACGTGCGTTGCTTTCGGAATAGGGCGTAGTCACAGGGCAGACCGGCGCTCAACACTGATTCGGGCAATAGCTTCAAGAACTTCGTCGTAGCTTGCGGAGAGGCCCTCGAGTGACAACTTCTGGATAAGCGGCAAGGCGATCTTGCGGGCAAGCTCTGTGCGGGCTTGCGGGTCGAGTTCCGAGCGGCGCTCGAGGTAACGCTGGGCCATCTGAAGCTCCTGCGGAGTCAGGCGGCCGGCGACATTTCGCAGCATCGCAATAAGCTGTGGGTTGCCCGGCGAGAGGTCTTCATTGCTGGTCTGACCGTCAGGCTGCGGCATTTCGGGAATAGGGGCAGTCCGCTCCTTGATGACGATGGTGCCAGCGGCGTAATCACCTAACCGCTTATTCTGAGGACTTATAAAGAGCGCGATGATTCCAATGGTATAATACCCAGGGAGAAAGTCGACGATGCGGACCAGGTTGCGAATCATTGCATCAATAAATGCGATGGGTGTCCCATCATCACGGACGACCCGAATTCCAGTGGCGCGTTTACCCGGCGTCTGGCCGTTCCAGGCTGCCTCGAAGATGGCGAAATACCCCCACAGGGCGATGAAAATGAGAATGACAGCTACGGCAATCGCCCAGATAATGCCTTGCTTGAAGCGAGGGGCGAAGTCTTGTCCTAATGCAGTTACGGACAGAGTGAGGCCGACCAGGACTATGACCGATACCTGTAGCAAATGGTCAATCAGCACGGCAACAAACCGCGTGCCCAGGCCCGCGAGTTCAAAGCGTAGTTCGATGTGTTCCGGTGTCTCGATCAGTACATGTTCATCCATAGCTCAAACTTGCCCCTTCACCGACATGCCAATGTGACAGGACATAGCACATGCAAAACTTTGTCTCCGACAAGGTCACAGCCTGGCGGCGGCTCGCAGAAATTCTGACTCAGGTCGAGACGCGCGGCCTACAGTCGCTTTCGCAAAAAGAGCTGGACGAACTCGGCCACCTCTACCGTCTGACCTCATCGCACCTTGCCCGTGCCCGCGTTCAGGGCGAACGCCCGGAGGTGTTGGAATACCTCAACAGGCTTGTCGCGCGTGCCCACGGACAGATATACCGGGTCAGGCCCACAAC
>JALGUK010000574.1 GCA_029820875.1 Candidatus Zipacnadia bacterium | reverse complement strand
ATACTATCCGCATGTGTTTAGCAGCCCCAAACCGGTCTTTTACTGTTCGCCAGGTATTTCCGGCAGCGGCCGAGGTGCATTGCTGAACAGGGCAAGGCCCTCCCCAGGCGGCTCGACGCGCATAACCGTGTTGCCCAGCCAGTCATATGTGTAGGTCTTCCCCGCCACCTCCACCGTCTGTTTGAAGCGCGTCACAGGATAAGTGATGGTCAGCTCTTCGCCGTGATGGTCAGCTCTTCGCCTACGGTGGCATTCTTAAAACCGACGTAGTCGCCCTTCCACACCGCCTCCACCCGCTTGGAGTCGCGATATGCTCTTACTGCCCCGCGCGGCGCCCAAGACGGCGGGCGCAGGAAGAAGTCGCCTGCTTGCTTGACCACCACGGTCATCCTGCCAATTTCCGGGGCGAACGAGACAACCCGCGCCTGTGGCGCGTCATGATTAAAGCAAACATTCCGCCAGGCGATATGGAGCGCTCGCATCGCCGACGGCGGGCAACATCCCATCATGTTCATGCTCGAGCCGATTGTAAGGCTATTTGGGAGCAGCCTCGCAACGAAACCGCCCTCGAAGTCGCGCGCTTGCCGGATTCCCTCTTCCGCCTGCTCGGGATTGTCCTTATGCACCCTCCGGTATAGGGCTTCGTACTCGGGCGTCACAAAGAACTGCGACTCGCGAACGTAATTCCGGACGAAGCGCTCCAGGTCATCCCAGTACCGCGAGTAGCCGGCTTTTGCAAGCCATCCTGCGAGGTCGGTCATATCGCCCGTCGCGCATGTTTCGCTGTTGCCGCGGCCGGGCGACTCCGGGAACCAACCCCAGTCCGTACCCTGAGTTTTCAGCCACTCGTAGGCACGCCTGGCCCACTCAATATACCGCGTGTTGTGTGTAAGAACGCCCAGATGCGCCACTCCGAGCACCGCGCGCATGTGCAGGTGACAGTTATAGCCGCCGAAGGAGCCATCCTCGCGAATCCGATTCGCACCAAGGTTGGTCTGAAGATCGGCGAGCATTCCATCGGCGAACGCCTCGGCAAACTCGAGGGCTTCCCGGTCGCCGGTGACCTCGATATAACGGCAAATCGGCTCCAGGATGCAGGGGTAGCTATCCGAGCAGCCCGTGTACATCCAGTCTCCATCACGCCAGCCGCCCAACCCGCCCGGGTAGTAAGCGCGTCCCGTATCCCAACTCGCGAGGCTCTCCAGACCGCCCATAAGCTTCCTCGCGATAGCGAGTTTCGCCTCGTCACCGTCTCGGACATACTGCTCCACGATGGTCATCAGAGCATAACCAGTCGTCCACGTCAGCGCACATGGCTCGTGGTCGCTGAGGTTACAGTTCAGACAATATGGCGGCACCCAGCACAGGCCGCCATCCCGCACATAGCCCATTATCCGCTTGCGAATCGCATCCTCCACCTCACGGCCCTGGTTGCTCCCGCTCATTTCCCGCATGTAAATGAACTGCAAGTCCATGCGTGACTCGGTATCACCGAACGTGATATAGGGATCGCGGGTTCCAGGCCGCATCGAGGGCGGATATGCGAGAAGCTCGATGTCGAAGCGGCACTCGTAGTTATGCTCGGCCAACGGATTATGAGTCAGGTAGTGCATTGCCCGGGCCGCGGTTGAGCGGGCAACCGGCTTCACCTCAGCGGGGACGCTCGCCGCAACTGACTCAAACGCCTCGATTTCGCCCCGATAGCCCGTGATATGACGCGGATACTCGTATTCCTCATCATTAACCTTCATGGCACCCTCCCGACTTCGCGGCAGTTTCAACCTGAATCGCGCGAACACGCTCCCGACACCATCGGCATAGGCAGGATGCGTGAACAGAACCTCGCCCAGCACCGGCTTCCCGTCAACGACGAACGCGGCATCGTTTACGGTCGGGTGCTTCTGGGGCAGGGTCTTACCCGCCCATACACTGATACCATGATTCGCACCGTTAAGGTTGCATTGCGGACCTCTCCCGATGACAGTTTCACGCCCGTCCAGGATGCAACCTGCCTCGCACTGGCCGATGCGGGAGATGGCATCAAAGATGATGTTGCCGTCAGAATCCTTGACCACGGGCCGATACCAGACCGCCCAGTCCCAGTTTGGATTCATAGCTTTTCCAGGGCTTACCTCGAGCTGCAATATCACGTCCTCTCCGGCGAATCGGGTAAGATCCCTGCGCACAGCAAGCCATCCGCGGCGGGAGCGGTTGCGCTCAAGAAGCACAGCAAGCTCCTTGCCGCGTGTGTCAAGGAGCCTTACTATGAAGGTCACGCCGTCGGAGCGTCCGACGGCTCCATCCAAAAGACCAATCCTGCATTCGAAGCTCTGACCGTACACCGCCAGGGATGTTGCTGATACAATGAGCGCCACAAATGTGATAAGCCGTATGTTTTTCATGCCGTTCTCCAATCGCAATCACTGGGCAAGGAAACTGCCGCGGCTGACGTGGG
>JALGUK010000073.1 GCA_029820875.1 Candidatus Zipacnadia bacterium | reverse complement strand
CGTTTCGTGACGGCCTACAACCAGACAGCCCATCCGTTTGAATGGACCAAGGCTGTGGTACATCCAACAGGACCCAAGTCTCGTTACTCTGACTTATGCAGGTAGGTACTAGCTCCGAGCCATCCGGGAAGCAGGCAACGATTGAGTTTGGCGAGCCGCCTCTGATAACGTGCTCGTTGGTCACGAGCATTCGATCAGCAACGAGCCATCCCGTGCCCTTGCTGCTGGTGTTTTTGACGACAACCATGGCAACGGCATCGATCACCTGCTGCGCGTATAGAGGCGCCGCTCCATGCATCCACTGCGTTGCGACCGGCAGATCCCTCATAAGCTCGCAGTCAACCTTTCATCCGGATAACGACCTGCCGATAAGCCGCGGGCGCCGAAGGCGACCGTCAGCTTCATCGGCTTGTTAGCTGGCATCCTGCGTTTCACTCCAGGTTCTCCGTGTACCGGCAACGTGGGTAGTTGGTGCAACCCAGGAAGCGACCGTAGCGCCCGTTGCGTTCGGCGAGGTGCCCATCGCACCCCGGCACCGGACAGGGCCGGCCGGTACCGGTACTTGCACGTTGACTCCTCCCACCGCGACTTTGCCTACCTCTGCGGGTGCGTGTTTGACTGCGGCCTCGCCGCGGGTCCACTTTGCCTTCGCAACCAGCGTCCTCGCACTTGAAGTAGATGCCGTAGCGCCCGTCGTTCCAGACCGTCGGCCCGCCACACTTGGGGCACGAGGGGTTCTCGGGCGCATCCAGGGACGGCGCGGCGGTCTCCTCATCCCGGCGGCCCGTTGGCGCGCTGAGGAAGCGCCCAAGCTGCTGGCACGCGGCCGGGCTCTCGATGCGCAGCATGCTCTCGTGGGTGTCGCGGTGCGAGAGGATGTTCAGCGAGCCGTGCCAGAAGATGCGTACATCGAGGATGGCGATCTTCTCGTGCATCCGCGCACGGAGGTCGACGGTAATGCCGAGGTCGCGAAGCGCCCGGACCAGCTCGGTCACCTCGTCGGTCGAACCGCCGCCAAACTCCTCGGGCGGGCGGGTGACGATGCGCACTCCGACGCCGCGGGCGAGCGCCGCACGGAGCGAGTCGATCCAACGGGCCGTGCCGGCTCCGGTCGCGAAAGGCGAGAAAATGACGATGGACTTGCGCGCGCGGCCCAGATCCTTGAGGAACGCCGGGTAAAATGTGCCCTCGGTGAACGCGCCGGCCGCTCCGTCGGGAAGGTTGAAGGTCACGGGCAGCACGCGGTGGAGGCCGTCGATCCAGTCGCGCTCGGCCAGGGGCAGCAGCGCGTCCAGGTCGAGCGCCTCGCCGTGCGCCTCGAAGTGATCCACGAGCCGGCGCACGAAGCCCTCGCGGGGCGCTTTGGCCCGCAAGTAATCGAAGTTGCCGACTAGGATGACGTGCCGCCGCGCGCGGCTCACGGCGACGTTCAGCAGGCGCGCGCCGTCCTCCTCGACGCGGGTCGCTTGGAGGAACCGGCCGAGCCTCACGCCGACCGAGTCGGTGAGATCGAGCAGCATCGCCGCCTTCTCGTTGCCCTGGAAGCGGTGGACCGTGGCGGCGATCCCAGCGGCGCGAGCGCGGAGTCGGTCGTCGAGCAGGGCCTGGATCAGGCGTGCCTGCGAAGCGTACGGGGCGACGGCGCCCACGGCATCGTTCGGCTCGCCCGCGGGTGGCAGGAAGCCCGTCTCGGCGAGGTGTAGGACGATGTTCCGAACGAGGAGGGCGTGGAAGAGATTGTAGCGAGAGTAGGTGCCGACGCGGAGTGCCGTCCACGGGTGGAACGGGGCCGTGTCCACATACAGCAGTGGTGTATCGGAGAGGGGGAAACGCCCGTTGCCGCGATTGACGCTCGGGTCCGAACGCAGGGGGTGGTCGGCATAGAAGAGCTTGTTCACCACCGCGCATATCGGCTCGGGCATCCGGTACTGGGTGCGGAGGGCGACGAGGTGGGGCGTCAGCTCGCGCCGCTCGAGGCGCCGGGGGATACCGGCCTTCTCGAAGACGTCGCACTTGAGCCACTCCGCGGCGAGCGGCTCGTCGGACATGACGATCGGCGGGAGCTGGCGGAAGTCACCGGCGACCGTCACCGACTGCGTCGCGAGCCCTGCCGCGTAATAGACGAGCGGCGGCATAAGCATGGACGCTTCGTCGATCACGACAGCGTCGAACTGGCGTGGCCCGCCCTTGCCGAGGTACGTGCGGTAGACCGTGGTTGCTAGGATCTTGCAGCGGGCGAGGACCTGCTGTTCGAGCTCGGCGAGCTCGCCGTCGATGGCCGCGATGCGCTCGCGGACCTGGCCGAGCCGGGTGCGCACCGATCGGAGGCGTGCTTGGATCTGGGCTGCCGGCGGATGCCTTCTGGTCTTCGAAGTGAGTCGGTCCACCTCTCCGCGCAGCGACGCGATTTCGGCTTGGAGCTTGGGCAGGTCGGAGGCGAGCGCCCGGGCTGCTTCGGATGCCGCATGCGCGGCGCGGTCGGCGGCGGCTGCGCTTCGCGTCAGCCGCTCAGGGTTGAGACCCAAAAAGAAGCGCCGCGCTGCCCCCATAGATCGCGCGCGCTCCAGGTCGGACCGAGCCTTCGCGGCGCGGGCCCGGTGCTGCTCGGCTTCTTGCTGGCGTGCCGCGATCTTCCCCTTTGCGGCCTCCAGAGCGTTCTGACGAGCGGCGAGGGTCTCACGAGCGAACGCAAGCCCTTTGAGGTCCTTGAGCGCCGCGACAAGCGAACGCTCCTCAGCCTGGAGTGGCGCCGCCTCGCGGAGGAGGTTGTCCTTCTCCTGCTGCAGCCTCTGGCCGAGCCGCCCGACGACCTCCTCGAGGATCACCTGCGGCCCGAAGCGACGACGCAGCTCCTCCTTCACCACCGGTCCTTGTCGGATAACGAGTCCTTGGTGGAAATCGGGTTCGCCCTTGAGTCGTTCAGCCACCTTTTCCAGCGCTGTGTCCACAGCGATGTTCGTATTGGATACCAGCAGCACGGACCGATCCGCGCGGTAATGTGCTTCGACGATCCGGGCGAGAGTGGTCGTCTTGCCGGTGCCGGGTGGCCCCCACACGAAGGTGGTGTCGCTTCCGAGCGAGCGGCGCACGGCGCGGATCTGGTGTTTGTTAGCGGTCCCATCCCCATTGACAGTGGGATGCGGCTCCGCGTCGGCGGTTGACGGTGGCGCGAGGCCTAGCACGCGGTCGGCCGCAGACCGGGTGAACTGAGCCTCCCCGCCACGCACCTTCTCGAGGCGCTCTTTCAGGCGCTCCACAAGGAAGGAGTCGTTCGCCACCAGTCGAGCGGCTGCAATGCGAGGCCCGAGGTCCTTCTCCAGCGCCACGAGTAGGACGCCATCCCGGAACGATACCAGTACGCCGGGCACGTCCTCCTGTCCTGCCGTGACGCGGATCGGCGTGTCGTCGCGGAGGTTAAGGTCCTCGGCCACAACGAAGCGGTAGAGCCACGAGCCCTCAGCCTGACCGACGCGCTCGCCGCCCCGCAGTTCGATCTGCGTTCCGCTGCCCTTCTTTCGGATAGCAGCGGTCTCGAGATCGAGTGCCTCGATCATCTGTGTCAGCGGTTCACTCAAGATGCTACCTCGATCGTATCGACGGGCATTGGTTCGGCATCAGAGTGAGACTACAGTCTCGTGCCAGCTAACGGCGCTGCGGATGAGCGTGGACCGGTCGGGCTCGCTCCGCTCGCCCTTCCTGCGCTGCGGGGCGGGCAACTCCGCAGGTCTGGCATTGTTCTTCAAGTTCAATTGCTTCACTGAGTCTTCTCCTTTCTCCGTCCTCGACAGTAATTTGACAACAGGCAACGCTCTCATACATGAACTGGGGAAGGTGTCTCAATCATATTCGCACAGAGGGTAGCGCGTCCACGACAAGCGGATGCGTATCCGCAGCGCCGTTCGCTGGACTCGCAGCGTCCAGCGAACGGCCAAGTTCACCGGCGGCAGTGGAGCGCAGCGGAATTGCCGTCCGGTTCAGCGCATTGTTAGCCATTTCCGGGTTCCTCGCGAAGGAGGTTGCCCAAGTGCTCGATCAGTGCTTCGTACTCACGCCGATATGGCTCAGAACGGATATTCGCAATCTCGGGCCTCAAGATCAGCCCACGTCCGCGAACCTGTATGGTATCCCGATGGCGCCTTCCCCACATCATGCTCGCGACGGAACCGAACATCTCCCGGGCAGCTTCGGGATTACGGGGATTGTTGATGCAGTAACGAAATGCTCCCAAGACGATATCCATCACCGAGTTCGCGTGAGAAGCGCCAACGCATGTTGATGCGAACAACTTGATGCGATCAAGGGAGATATTGGTCCCTGTGTCAAGTGTTAGGCCGTGGGCGAACTTCTGCGAGAGGTAGCGGAATTCAGCCCGATTGGGAAGGTTGTCCACGATACAAATGCCATCTTCGTTTTCTGCATCAAGGTATTGGTTGAAGCGGCCGATCACGTAGTCAGCTGCCCATTGTACCTGTTGGTCAGTGTCTTGGTTCCTAATGATGTCGTGGAGAATGACATGCGCGATGAAAACACAACCAACCCGCCTCGCGCTTTCTATTACCCGCCGCTTGGCCTCGGTAGCCGCATCAATGCTCACATATGGTGGACGGGATCGAGTATCGAACTTCAGCTCATCGCCAGCGCGATAGCCCGCCGTGCGGCGGATGACTTCGATCTCGGCGTGGAGTGTGCTCAATGCCTCAGTAGTAAGGACCAAACCACCGTAAACGAAGAACTTGACGTCATCAGTGGGCTGCCGATTCGTTTCGTCAGTCAGAAGGATTCGCATCACTCCTGCTTGTCTGGCTAACGGCGCTGTGCATGAGCATCGACCGGAAGGGGGAGCTTGCTCACCTGGACGGGCGTACGCTCAATCCGCAACGGCGTTCGCTGGACGCGCAGCGTCCAGCGAACGACAAAGCTCATCTGCCGCTATGAAGCGCCAGCGGAATACCGGTCAGGTGCGGCGATTTGTGAGCGGTCATTCATGACCCATGTATTTCGCATGAGCCGTCTCCCCATCATCAGTATTGATCAGTAGATAATCATAACCTGGAGAGCCAGATGAAGATTCTACAACGGTGATGTTTGAAACGGGTAACCACAGCATGGCGTCAACCTTGTCAAGAGGGTCTATCTGCCAAAGGGAACCATCTTCAAGGATTATAAATGTCCCGCTATCAACGTTCTTCTTGATCCAGTGCCCTCCACCAAGACGCGCATACGCTTTGCGTGATGACTGGGAAGACGCAATCACTCTGATAAGGAGCTGTTCGACGTGAGCGCGCAGTTTTTCCTTCTCGGTATCGGTCAGCTTGTGTAGTCCCATTTCTCGTTGCATAGCTTTCGGAAAAAGCTGTTCAAAGGAAATGAATTGCTTTGCACTCTGTGCAAAGCATACACCAGCAATGCTCATAAGAACGACGAGGCCTATGGTTATTTTTTTCATCTTCATTCTCCGGCTAACGCCCAGCATCAGCGGCGGCGCGTAGTGCCGTCCGCTGGATGCTGTTGTTAGGCGTGGGGTCGAGCATGCTTGGTGATGCAGGGCCGCAGCCATAGCGACGGGCTGCCGGTGCTACCCGTTGATGAATTGCTGCCACTCCTGTCCCCAGCCTAGTGACGGTACCGCAGGGACTCTGGAAACGGACGGCACGGCAGGCACTGGCGGAACGCTAGGCACCGGAGGGGCAGGGGGAACTGACGTTACCGGCAGTACCGGACCGCCAGTAGCACCCCGCACGAAGGCGACCGCGCCGCCCTGATGGTCCCTAAATAGCCCGTTCCGAAAGACTCCAAGCTCTTGGCCGTGATGCCCGTATACATTGTCACCGTTGATAACGCCAGCGTGCGCCCCGTTCAAGTGATAGATGTCATTGCCGCGCAGCCATGCTACGACTTGACCTGACCGATCAAAGATTGGCTCCATAAGCACTCCCTTTCTCGCCTAACGGCGCTGCGGATCAGCGTCGACCGGGAGGGGGGCTTGCTCACCCGGACGGGCGTACGCTCGATCCGGCTGGACGCGCAGCGTCCAGCGAACGGCTTGGCGATCAGCGGCGGCGCGAAGCCCCGTCCGGCTGCATCGCCTTGTTAGGCGTCTCCTTCGGGAACGCCTTGTAAGCTGCCAATAGAAATTGTGCAAACGCTTCTGATTCAAGATTGAAATCGTCCTTCACCCGAAGAATGACACGATCTGTTGACTCGTTCCGGTTCTTGACGACCACCGAACTGGGCAAGTTCAGCTTCTCCGAAAGGGATTCCTCCCGGTCGAACTTCGCAATATCAAGCTGCTTGGCGACGTGGTCCGCCTTGAGCGAGCCAGCTTTCACAAGAAAATCTAGCCGAAGGATGCTGGGCGTTGTGATCACGGCAAGCCAGTTGTAGTTATTCACACGATAGGCGACGTAATACTTCTGGTTCCAGCGAGGCCCATCAATCTCGAAACTATCTTGGAGTATCTTGTCGAGCTTCTCGAACACTTCGCGAGTCTTCGAGCTACAGCGCTTCTGCAGGTGCCACTCCTTACCATCCACAACCCACGGTGCACCTTCCGGTCGAATCCGTCCCGTATCGGCGAAGCGCTTGATCTGAAAGGGAACTATCGTGGTGGGCTGGAGAAGGACAGAATCGCCTTCCTTATACGCCTGGATCTCGATGACCGTGATGTCGATGCTGTGATCGCGGAGCCAAAGGGCTACTGTACCCAGCTTGTCCCTCACCGATGAGCCGACAATGATCATCCGTTGGTCCTGATTCAGCGTCGGAATCTCATCAACACCAGAGTCTTCGCAGAAGGCCTCGTAGAGAGCGTTGAAGTTGAACTCTGGATCGCCAACCTTGCCGAGGAAGTTACGTGCTTGGTTCTCGAAATCCTCGAACTTCCATTTTGAGATATAGCTCGCATACCGAAGAGCCTGGACATCGACGGGATCGCGGAGCTTGCCTCGCTTCAGCTCGATCACCACAGAATTTCCTTGGGGGTCAATGGCCAGAACGTCGAGACGGTCCTTGGTGTCGGGTATTAGCACTTGGCGGCCGATCACAAGTAGTGGCTCTCCGAGAATCGACGGATCTGCGACGATCCAATCCTCAAGGAGTTTTTCCTCCTTGAGCTTGGTCTCCGGTAGCTTAGTGGGCCTCTTCTCGCCTATCTTCCAAATCGGCATGCGATTCCTCGGTCCGGTCGTTTACGCCCAACTGGTTATTCCGCCCAAAATCTCCTTTTGTCAACAAGGGCCTCCGCCCCTATGCCTTCTTTGTAGTTGTTAGATCCGTCGATGTCAAGGGGAAAACGCAAAAGCACCTGGGCAGGATCGCGGCCATGGGTGAACATAGCATCACGGTTGCTGCAGTCAT
>JALGUK010000072.1 GCA_029820875.1 Candidatus Zipacnadia bacterium | reverse complement strand
CCGCACAGGTCGAGCATCCGTGCGGCAACCTCGCCGAGCAATGGGAAACCGTTCGGAGTCTTGACGGTGCGCAGGTCGGCCATGCAGAAGTGGGTGTCGGTGCCCCCGTAAGCAAGGCCCACGCCGTTAACCTCAAGTGACTGGGCCAGGTGTCGGGCGTTGATTTTGATCTGGCGCTGAAGCTGGCGGAACTTCTCAGTCTGCGCAATCCGGAAGGTGACCGCCATCGCCGCGAACTTATTGACGTGGGGCCCGCCCTGCTCGCCCGGGAAGACGGTCTCATCTATCCGGGCCGCCCTCGCTTCGTCAGTGGTCAGTATGACAGCGCCGCGCGGGCCGCAGAGGGTTTTGTGGGTCGTGAACGTGATGACATCTGCATATCCGACGGGGCTTGGGAATTCTCCTGCGGCAATCATCCCCGCCGGGTGGGCAACGTCGGCCATAAGAATGCAGTCGCCGACGGCGTCGCAGATTTCGCGGAACTTGGCCCAGTCAGGCGCCCATGTGTAGGAGGTGTAGCCCGCGATAATCATTTTCGGCCGGTGCTTGAGCGCAAGCTCCATAATTGCGTCATAGCTGAGCTTGCCGGTTGCGCGGCTCACCTCGTAGGGAACGATATTGTACCGCTTGCCCGAACGGTTCAGCTCGCTGCCGTGGGTAAGGTGACCTCCCTGGGCCAGCGCCATGCCCATGACCGTCTCTCCCGGCGGCACGAATGCCTCGTAAACCACGTTGTTCGCCGCAGCGCCGGAGAGGGGCTGAATGTTGACGAAAATCCGTTCGGCTGGAACGTCCTCGGTGGCAAAGCACTGCGCACAGCGGCGCTGGGCGAGTACCTCGATGAAGTGCACGTAATCGTCGCCCTTGTAGAACCGCCGGTCTCCGTACCGCCGGTAACGCGCAAGCTGCCACTTGTAGTCCAGAACCTGGTCCACCTCGTCCCGCGTCATCGCAAGCGGCGGGTAACCTTCGGCGTAAACGTTATTGAACACCGAGCCGAGCGCATCGCGAACCGCCTTTGGGGCCATGCTCTCCGACGGAATCATAATCAACCGGCGTGCCTGGCGCTCCTGCTCGAAGTTGATAATAAGGTCCGTATCCGGGTCAACCTCAGAGAGGTCCTCACGTACTATAAAATCGTCGAGCTTCAATTCACGACTTGCCACGATTCAATCCCTCGCCATTGAGCCGCCTGCATCGAACTTGTCACAGGCATCCTATTGAACACATAAAGCAGGCCATATCCTACATGCAGTTGGCGACGGCCGCGGGCCGTCGCAAACCATCATTAACTTCGCGATCGGACTGCATTTTCCTCCATGCCAGCGAACTTGCCAGGGATGGCGGCAACTGCGTTGTTGTTGTGATACCCGAGCCGGGGACGCGCATTCGTATGGACCGTTGGGGGACTGCCTGCAGACAACACCCTAAAGAACCCGCCTTCTTCCTCCGATAAGTCATCGGGCGGGACAATTCGGCGTATAAGGTAGGTAGGGTGCCGCGCGCCCGCCTTAAATGCAGAGAGCCAGAATCCTCGTCGCTGATGACGACACCCCGACCCGTGCTCTGCTTTGCGAAGCATTCCAGAGGGCAGGGCATGAGGTCCATTACGCCTCATCCGGTCCTGAAATCCACGAGCTGCTTGACTCTAAAGAGTTTGACGTCTTGGTCATAGACATCATCATGCCCGGAATGGACGCCTATGAACTTATTCGGAGCATCAGACGGCGTGCTGCTGATACGGTTCTGGTCCTGACCACGGGATATCCCTCCATAGACACCACCCTCGAAGCCATTCGTAGCAAGGTCTGGGATTACGTGACGAAGCCGTTCGATATCGAGGCGCTCGTCGCATCGGTGGAAACCGGTCTGCGCCAGCGGCAGCTGCAAAGGGAAAACCAAAGGCTGCTTGTAGAGCTTCAGGCGGCGAATCGCAAGTTGGCGGAGCAAAAAGGCATGCTTGAGGGGCGGCTGCGCCATGCAACCGCCTCATTTCAGGCGTCGAATGAGGCGCTGCGCAACCGGGTGGCACAATTAGCGCGCTTGAACGAATTAGCGAACGCTCTTAACCAGTCAAAGCAGGAGAAAGTTGCAGTAAGGCAGATCGCTGACGCGGTACTGGACTTACTACCTGCAGACTTCTGCGGCATATTGCTTCCCGATGCTGGCGGGGGGCCTCCTTTTTCCCTAATCTATGGTGCACGCGCTGTAACCGATGCGGTCCTCAAACGGCTCGGTGAGATTATGTGGGATGCATTCGAGGTCGTGGCAGGGCCGGTGATGGAGAAACACGACCTGCCGCCGATTCTGGCCGGCGTCCGCGACGACGCCAGTCCTCCGCTGCAGAGTCTCGCCGCCACTATGTCCGTACAGATGGCCGTACACGGGGAGGTCCTCGGAATTCTCAGCGCCGGCACAGCTCGCCCCGGGGTTCTAACCGAGGCGGACCGCCGGATTCTTTCCACTATCGCCAGCCAGGCGGCGGCCGGGTTAGAGAGTACTCGCGCCTACGCATGGGTCCAGAACAACTATCTGGCAACTATTCAATCGCTCGCCAAGAGCCTCGAGGCCAAGGATACCTACACAAGCGGCCACTCAATGCGGGTAGCTGAGACCGCTGTGCAGATTGCGGAGGCGATGGGATTGGACGCCGAGCAGGTAGCCATGATTCGATATGCCGCAACGCTTCACGACATTGGGAAAATCGGGGTCGAGGATTCGACAATCCGCTCGCCGAAGCGGCTAAGTGCCGAGGAATTGGAGTCCGTGCGCCGCCATCCGGAACTGGGAGAGGAAATACTGCGCCCCGTCCAGATGCTGCGACCAGCACTGCCTCTTATCCGTCACCACCACGAGCGCTGGGACGGAACAGGCTACCCTGATGGCCTCGCAGGTGAGGAGATTCCGCTCGGTGCGCGGATTATCGCGGTAGCTGACGCCTTTGACGCCATGACATCCACGCGCCCTTATCGCGAACGTCTCTCCACCGCTGAAGCCCTTCGTGAGTTGTACGTGAATCGAGGGAAACAGTTCGATCCCGAGGTGGTCTACGCGTTCTTGGAGTTGCAGCCGGAAGAGGCCACCCGTTCACTGAGCACCGTCAAGCCAACGCCCCAAGCCAATCTGCACCGTAGGACGAATGTGCAAGGCGTTCTGGAGCCAATAACGGACAGTCAGCAGGCGAAACCGAGCGTTGTCGCGAATTCCTCGACATCTCCTGCGAAGGCGGAATCGTGCGACCGGCCGGTGGCACAATGGTTGATGCCCCTGTGGGCGGCCGCATCGCTTGCCGGCGCGTTGGTATTGCTGATGACATCGGTGGAAAGCTCGTGGGTGCTGCCGACAAGTGCCGAAACGATTGTTTTTGCCGCATTGGTGATGCTGACAGGGGTTCTGTGCGCACTATCGGCCCGTGGCGTCCGACTGCCGGGGGTCAGATGGTGCGCGGAGCAGCTACGTAAAATTGCAGACTCATCCTGCTCCCACATCCAAGGCGCGCGGTCCGCTGCAAGCCGCCTCACCCGCCCGCGGAGCGTTGGGTAGCCGTGTCGAGTTGCTGCTGGAGTGTAGTTGGCGGTTTTATCGGTGCAAGTCCGTAATCGAGAGGCTGGGGACTAAGGAACGGCCCGGCGCGGCTGCTTGGCAGTCCCCGGCGAGCTCAGGCATTGTTCTGCCTCGTGCGTGCGCCCCGATATTTATTGTTTTTTCGTTAGAAACAACTTTGGTTCCAGGAGCTGCCAAACTGTCACCGCGCCAGCCCGTTCCGCGTCTTGAGACCTTCCGCTAATATCGCTGCAATGTTCTTGCCAGACGGTGCTTTTCTTCCCAACGTGATACAGGCACCTTGTGCTTAAGTCCGTGAAGCGCAAACATTGCTGGCTTTCCTCCGCGTACTTGCACAGCGCCGGGCACATGAATCGCAACGACGACTATGGCGGTTCCTCCACACAACCTGCTGCTGGGAGGGTGGCGATTCCACATATTCGTCATTGCTAAGTTCGGCCGGCAATGTCACGTCAGCGGAGGAAAAGCGGCGAAATTACAGAAAGATACCACAGTAATGGACGAGCAGAGGCTGTGGTCAATTTACCGCTCAATCCCAATCGGCGATTGCGACGGGTGTCACGAGTGCGGGGAGAAGTGCGCAGGCGAGATAAAGATGACACGCCTGGAATTCCTGCGTATTCGAGCTTATCTCGGCGACCGTCCGGCACCCGCCCAGCGTCAGCGGGCTGTCGGGGAGTTCGCGGCTCCCTGCCGTTTTTACGACCCTTCCCTGCCTGGCTGCATCGTTTACCCCGTGCGCCCGCTTATATGCCGCCTTTTCGGTCTTGTGCAGTGGCTGCCATGTCCAATAGGCCGACGGCAGCCGGAGGTGGAGAATGCAGGGGCGATAATGGAATGGTACAGCACGCAGGACCTCAGAACGTATGCCCAATGGCTTGAACAATACCGATCTTGACGAATATGGGGGCTGAACCGATGCCGGTAATACACAGCGAAATTACAGTAAACACCCCGGTCGATGTCATCTATTCGCTCGCCAAACAAGTGGAGAAGTTCCCGGAGATTATGCCCGACGTGGAGAGCGTGGAAGTCCTCGAACGCGATGGGCCGAACACGCTCACGCATTGGGTCGGAAGCATCAAGCAGTTCAACCGCACCATCCAGTGGACGGAAGAGGACGAGTGGGACGACGACAACCACACCTGCGAGTTCCGGCTGAGAGAGGGGGACCTCGACAAGTACGAGGGCACCTGGAAGTTTGAAGAGGTGCCCGGTGCAACCCGGGTGTGCCTGGACCTGGAGTACGAGTACAATGTCCCACTCATCGGCGCCATAATCAAGGGGCTGGTGAGGAAGCTGATGCAGCAGAACTGCGACCAAATGCTTGCGGCGCTCAAGCAGGAGGCTGAACGTGGGCAGGCGTAGCGAAGAGAAGTAGGCATTTCTACGTTACTACCGACGGCTATACATAGCTATGAGAGCCAGCAGACAATACAGCCTCGCGTATCTTTGTCTCGGCCCCAGCGCGCTCCTTATGCTGGCGGTCATCTTTTATCCTATCCTCACGACATTTGTGCTGTCGGTCTGCAAGGTCGCGCGCACCGGCCGGATCGAGGGATGGGCGGGATTTTCCAACTTCGCCGTGTTCCTGGGCGACCCGTTGTTCTGGCAGGTGATGAAGCAGACGGGAGTCTGGACCGTAAGCTGTGTGGCTGTCACAATCGTGGTTTCGCTGTATGTGGCTGCGCTGCTGAACGAGAAGATTCCACTTCGCGGACTTGCGCGAGGAATAGTGCTCCTGCCGTGGGCGACGTCCCTGACAATCAGCTCCGTAATCTGGCGGTGGATTCTCAATCGCGAGCACGGGATGCTCAACCAGGTGTTGCTCGCGCTGCATATCATCAATGAGCCGGTCGGCTGGCTTGCGCGCCCCGAGACATCGTTCCCTGCAATCATCGGCGTGGGGATATGGGTGTCCATCCCATTCACGACGATTGTGCTCCTCGCCGGGATGCAGTCAATTTCCGACGATTTGTACGAGGCTGCGCTTATTGACGGTGCAGGTGCATGGCAGCGGTTTCGATGTGTGACTTTGCCGCTGCTGAGGCCTGTTTTGCTGGTGGTTACGCTTCTTAACGTAATTTATGTCTTCAACTCTTTCCCCATCATCTGGACGCTCACCCGCGGCGATCCGGCCAACCGAACCGATACGCTGGTCACCTACCTGTACAAGGTCGCATTCGACTACCTCGACTACGGCCCCGCCTCGGCGATGGCCGTGGTCACCTTCGTGGTTCTATTGGTCTTCAGCGTGTTATATACGAAGCTGTATTACCGCGAGGGAGTGATGGCCGAATGAGGCCCCGGCAGTGGCGCAAGGGGCTGATATGGCTTGGGCTTGTACCGGTCCTTATGGTTCTGCTGTTCCCGTTCCTGGTAATGACCTCCACGGCCCTGACGCCGCGCGATGAGGTTATGGCGCCGCAGAAGAGATGGGTTCCCAGGCATCCGCGGCCGCAAAACTTCGTGGAGGTGTTCCAGGAGGTCCCGCTCGGGCGGCACTTCCTCAACAGCCTGATAATAGCAGTCGGCGCAACGCTTGTTAGTGTGGGATGTGCGACGCCTGCCGCCTGGGCGCTCTCGCGGCTTCGCTTCCCGGGCCGAAGCTCGTTCCTGTTTACGGTGCTTGTCACACAGATGTTCTCCCCCATCGTCCTGATTATGGCTCTTTACCGGTTGATGTCCGGCTACGGGCTGCTGGAGGGGCCGTGGGTGTACCTGTCACTTATTCTGGCCAACGGTGCTTTCAGCCTGGCGTTTTCGGTGTGGCTTCTGACGGGCTATTTCTCGACGATTCCGACCGAGGTGGAGGAGGCGGCGATGATAGACGGCTGCAGCCGCCTCGGGACGCTGCGGCGAGTGATTCTGCCGCTGTCGCTGCCGGGAATCGTGACCACCGTGATTTTCGCGTTCATCGCCGCGTGGAACGAGTTCATGTTCGCCCTGACGCTGGTCGGACAGAAGGAATACGAGCCGCTTACGGTAGGGATATACTCATTCGTGGAGCGGTACGGGACCCAGTGGCCGTACCTGTGCGCCGCATCTTTGCTCGCGACAATCCCCGTCGTCGTTCTCTTCCTGGCAATCGAGCGGCAGCTGATGAGAGGGTTGACGGCGGGAGCGCTGAAGTGAGCAGCCTGCACGGCTCCGCAACGGGGCTTTACCTGATGCTGCAACGGGACCTTGGCCTCGCATGTCATTCTGAGCGCCCGAGTGGTGCGGCCCTTCATCACCGTGTCATTCTGAGCGCCCGTAGGGTGCGAAGAATCTCGCCGTTCCCACATCGAGGCACGTCTAACAACGAGATTCTTCGGCGCTTTGCGCCTCAGAATGACAAGATTTCACGTTGTTGTTCCAGGTATGCCGCAGCCCCCATCACCGTGTCATTCTGAGCGCCCGTAGGGTGCGAAGAATCTCGCCGTTCTCACATCAAGACACGTCTAACGACGAGATTCTTCGGCGCTCTGCGCCTCAGAATGACAAAGGTTTGCGTTGTTGTTCCAACCGTGGCGCGCGCTCTGAGTTGGTGAAGAAGGTACCCATCGTTATCTTGGGCGTGCATGAACGGCGACAGGTTACACGCGTACAGGGTACTTACGGAAGACGAAGAAACCGACCAGGGTGAAGACAGCCGCCCAGATTCCCGCCGTCCGGATACCCAAGGGGTTTTCGGCGCTGCCGCCGAGCAGTAATACAGCGCCTCGCGCCGCATCCCTGTCTGCTGGGCGTCGCGGTCAATAACCTCCGCAAAGATTGCATAGGGCAGGCCGAAAAACGCCGCAAGCGGAATGCCGCAGATTGCGCAGATGATGTACGTCTGCACCAGGGGTGAAATCGGCAACGGCCACTTGCCCACCGTACCTAAGAGGGGCGCCGCCGCCGCGAAAAAGAGCATCGTCCCCAGAAGCAGGGAGCGCTTGGGGAACCTACCGGCCAGTATGGGCACCAGCGGCAGGCATACAATCGCGCTCCCGATGGCCCAGGCGAGGACCAAGCCGACCTCCGATTCGGGCCTGCCCAGCACCTCCGTAACGAGAAACGGCGCTGCGAATATCAGGATACGGAACGCAAACCACAGGAAGAAGTATCCGCCGACGTAAGCGCGAAATGACTGATTCCGCCACGTCAGCTTCAGCGATTCA
>JALGUK010000071.1 GCA_029820875.1 Candidatus Zipacnadia bacterium | reverse complement strand
GCGCGCCATCTCAAGCAGCCGTCGGTAGCGCTCCGGCTCGACGCCGCCAATCATGGAGTCGGCGGGAATCCAGTCGGCGCCCCTGGCGAAGAGCTTCACGCCGTTGAGGCAAAACGTGAAGGACTTGGTCCCGTCATCGGCATTGGGCTCCTGCAGAAGCTCGATGGTGCGGATGCCGATTCTTGCGCTTTTCTCGTCGAGGACCTTATCGTCCTTGAGCAATCGCACGCGCAAATCGTACAAGAACGGCTCTCCCATATCATGGGTCCACCATAGCTTCGGGTCGGGCACTATCAGCCGCAGTTCCGTCTCACTCGAGACGACCCGCCGCCGCGCTGTAACCGGCGGGGTTCCCTCCTGCGCCGCCTCTCCACCGAGAGTGACCTCAAGCGTGAGGTCTTGGTCGGAACTGATGGAAGCTGTTCGCGCATATACATTCTCGATACGCGGCCGCCGCAGACTGGCGATCACCACGTCTCGCCAGATTCCCACGGTCGCCAGCCGCGGCCCCCAGTCCCAGCCATAGGCCATTTGCGCCTTCCGCGCCCAGACCCTTGGAGCGTAGAAGGCGGCCCAGTAGGATGAGGAGTCGTTCCGCTCAATTACGGCCGTCGTCGGCGAGAACGCCACGGCGACGGTAACGCTGTTTGTGCCTTCGTCCAACTGAAACTCGAATTCGTACTCGTCGAATGCGTTCCGGCTCTCCCCGACGAGCACGCCGTTTACATACACCTGTGCGAATGTGTCAAGGCCCATGCAGCGCAGGACGTATCGGCCGCCCTCCGGGAGGGTGCTTGCAGGAAACGTGGTCCGGTACCACCACTGCCGGTCCTCGACCCACCGGCACTTCTCGATGTTCATGCCGTCGTAAGGATGGGGAATGCGGCCGGCCCGAATAAGAGCGTCGTGCACGTCACCGGGGACGGCAACGTCCATCCAGTCGGAATCGTCGAAGTCGGGCAGATGTGCGCCGACCTTCTCCCCTTCGCCCGGGTCGAAGTCCATCAGCTTCCATGTGCCGTTTAGTGAGAGCATGTTTGCAGCCTCCGGTGGATGTACGCTACAAGCAAAAGAATGTTCGGCGAAGACACCCGGACACCTTCACCGGCAAGCACAATGGGCGCCCAAACGCGGGCGCCCTTGCATAGATGTTCTGGTTTGGTGCCGAAGGCCGGATTTGAACCGGCACGGGCGCAATGCCCACTGGATCCTGAATCCAGCGCGTCTGCCATTTCCGCCACTTCGGCATCCTGCACCTATGGTAGCAAAGCTGTAGCGTGTTGTCAAGACGGTCGTGGGAGGCGTAACCTGTGTTGCTACTTCAGTATTTTCTACGCTTCTGTTGACCTTGCGTCAGATAAGTGGTATACTGCAATGGAAAACTAAAGAGAATGTGAAAGGCAGTGACGGGGAGGAGTAGGCCGCTTCTCCAGACTCAGAGAGCCGGCGTAAGGTGAGAGGTCCGGCGTCTGGAAGGGCTGAATGTCGCCCTCGAGCCATCGGTCGAAGGACTTGCAAAGGTCCGGAGGCCAGCATCGTGTGACGCACGTTACAGCGTCTTAAGTGGTCGCAGGTTCCCTTCGGGGTAGCTGCGGCAACGAGGGTGGTACCGCGAAGGTAGGCTGAAGGCCAGCAACCTCTCGTCCCTTGGGGGCGGGGGGTTTTTTCGTCACAGATACCGCCAGGGAGAATACAAACCAGGCGAAATGAAGGAGCGTGTCCAGATGCGAAAAGTGATGGGAATCGCCGGCCTGATAGTTTTCACTTTGGTCTGGTCTCTATGGGTGTTCGGTCAGTCGAAGAGCATCACGCCTGACCTGACGAGCAAGGACCAATGGGTTCTTGTGGGCGGAAAGTGGCAGGTCGCCGCTGGGGAGATTCGCCAAACCCAGGCGACGGGCAAGTCATTCGCATACGTCAAGGAACCTGCGTTCACCGATTTCGACATCACGCTCGAGTTTTTCATCGAGGACCAGGATACCGGCGTGCGCGCTCCGGGCATCGCATTCCGGGCCACCACCAGCGACACCTGCTACTACTGGCACCTCGACCAGAAGAACCAGGCGGCCATTTTCGTGCGCTCCGATGACACAAACCCATGGATAGAACCGGTGCAACGGTTCAAGGCCGACATTCCTCTGGGAGAATGGGTTAGTGCCCGGGTGGTCGGCAAAGGCGGTCAATTCACGCTTTACCTGAACGGCGACAAGATCGGCACCGGTACCGACGCGACCTATTCCAAGGGGCTGGTGGGCCTGCGTGCCGGTCAGGGGCTTATCCGGTTCCGCAACATCAAAATCACAGGTCAACCCGCCCAATTGGAGGGACCCTTCACCGTGGTCAAAGAGAAGACTCAGGTCATCGCATCACAGCACGAGGGCGGCAACTACTGTGCGTTTCCCGATGTTTGCAGGCTGGACAACGGCGACCTGATGTGCGTCTTTTACGCAGGCTACGGCCATGTCTCGCTGCCGAATGAGAACCTCCCGAAGGGCGGGTTTATCGCCGCAATCTGGTCCTCGGACAACGGCAAGAGCTGGACAGACCCCGTCAAGCTCATTGACACACCCTACGACGACCGCGACCCCTCGGTGGCGCAACTGCCCGGCGGACGCGTAATCGTCAACTGGTTTTCTTATTGGCCTAAGGGCCCGAGGCCCGACGACGCGGGGGACCACCCTTGCGCCGTGTACACGGCGATATCCAATGACGGCGGGAAGACATTCGGCAAACCGCGACGGGTGATTACCGACTCGGACCTCGCATTCGCATGCAGCGCACCGGTGAGGGTCCTCTCGGACGGGTCGCTGATAATGGGTTTGTACCACGAGGCCGGTGGGAAGGCGTTCGGAGCGACCATCAAGTCTTACGACAACGGAGACACCTGGAAGGACCTCGCGCTGATAGGGCGCGACAGCGGTAAGTACCTGGACGCGGAGACCGATGTGTGCAAACTCGGCGACGGGCGGCTGATGGCGGCGCTCCGAACCTCGACAAGCGGCCAGTCCATGTGCTATGCAATCTCCGAGGACATGGGCAGGACGTGGAGCAAGGTGCGGGAGTATGGCTTCCCCGGCCACTGCCCCTGCCTGATAAGAACCAAAGCGGGCGTTCTGGTACTGGCCCACAGAGTGCCGGCTACATCTTTGCACTACTCGCTCGATGGCGGTAAGACCTGGAGCAAAAATGTATCAATTGACCCATCGCACGGCGGCGCGTATCCGTCAATGGTGGAGCTGCCCGACGGCACTATTTACTGCGTCTACTACGAGGAGGGCACCGGCTCCAACATCCGCGGATGCCGATTCCGCATAACGAAGAAGAACGGATTCGAGTGGGTTCCGGTTCAGTAGCGGTGTAGCACTCATTCGGGGCTGAAGGCGAAAAGCGGCGACCAAGAGCTATAATGACCGCCGACTTCTTAGGGAGGCGCAACTATGAGAAGCGACCAATCAACGTCGGGAGTGGAGCGGGCACCGGCCCGGGCTTTGCTTTATGCGACGGGGCTTGGCCCCAGGCAAATGGAGCGCCCGTTTATCGGCATCGCGAGCAGTTTTTCGGACCTGGTACCCGGTCATATCGGTATGCGCGACCTGGAGCGGTTCATCGAACGTGGAATCGAGTTTGCCGGAGGAGTTCCGTTCGTGTTCGGCATACCCGCGATCTGCGACGGAATCGCGATGGGGCACCCCGGGATGTTCTACTCGCTGCCTTCGCGGGAGCTTATCGCGGACTCCGTGGAGTCTGTAGCCCAGGCGCACGCGCTCGACGGCCTGGTCCTGCTGACCGACTGTGACAAGATTACACCCGGTATGCTTATGGCCGCAGGACGCCTGGACATCCCCTGCATGCAGGCAAAATCAGCGAGGACGAACTTACCGAGTTGGAGCAGCGTGCCTGCCCGGGTGCAGGCTCATGCCAGGGCATGTACACCGCCAACACAATGGCCTGCGTGACCGAAGCGATGGGCATGTCCCTGCCGATGTGCGCGACAGCCATCGCGGGGATGGCCGAAAAGCGCCGGATCGCGTACGCCAGCGGCCAGCGGGTCGTTGAGATGGTGCGCCGGTCCGTGACAGCGCGGCAGATTCTGACCGACGCGGCTGTCCGCAACGGCATTCGGGTGGATATGGCCCTGGGCGGCTCCACCAACACCGCTCTGCATATCCCGGCCATTGCCCACGCGGCGGGGGTGGACCTTAAGCTGTCGGTACTGGACGAGATAAGCCGCCAGACCCCCCACATCGCCAACATGCGGCCCGGCGGCGAGCACTTCATGGAGGACCTCCACTGGGCCGGTGGTATTCCGGCGGTCCTGTCTGTATTGCGGCCGCTTCTTGAGGACGCCATGACGGTGGACGGCCGCTCTATCTTGGCCGTCGCGGAGGAACACCGTATCGTGGACCCCGAAGTCATACGCACTTTTGATAAGCCCTATCACAAAGAGGGGGGCATTGCCGTCCTGTTTGGGAGCCTCGCTCCCGACGGCTGCGTGGTAAAACAGTCGGCTGTCACCGAAGAGGCTCGGGTATTTGAGGGACCGGCGCGCGTTTTCGACCTGGAGGAAGACGCGATGCAGGCTATCCTCAACCGCAAGATAAAATCCGGGGACGTAGTCGTGGTTCGCTATGAGGGACCACGCGGCGGCCCGGGTATGAGAGAGATGCTATCCCCGACATCGGCGCTGGCCGGTATGGGCCACGGGCAGGACGTCGCGTTGATTACGGACGGCCGCTTCTCCGGTGGCACGCGGGGACCATGCATCGGACATGTCTCGCCGGAGGCAGCCGAAGGCGGACCAATAGCCCTTGTCCAGGAAGGGGATCGTATCCGAATTGACATCCCGGCCAGGAGGCTGGACCTTCTGGTTGAAGAAACCGACCTCCAAAAGCGGCGCGAGGCCTGGACGCCGCCCGAGCCGAAAGTGACTACGGGCTGGCTCCGACGTTACGCGAGCATGGTCAGCAGCGCCGCAAGCGGAGCAGTGCTGAGTACATGAGACGACAGGGCGGGCTGGAACCGCCCGCCTCGCGTCTCGGGAGGTGTAATAGCAAGTTGAGTGAGATGATGAAGGGCGCTGAAGCCCTTGTGAAAATAATGGAGGACCAAGGCGTGGAGGTTATCTTCGGAATCCCGGGCGGTGCGTTGATACCGCTTGAGGACGTGTTGTTGGACTCGAAGATCCGACGCCTGTTGACACGCCATGAGCAAGGCGCGGCGCACATGGCTGACGGCTACGCCCGCGCCAGCGGGAAGGTCGGCGTTTGCATGGCAACGTCTGGCCCGGGCGCGACGAATCTGGTCACCGGCCTTGCGACCGCCCAGATGGACTCGGTGCCGATAGTGGCCATCACCGGGCAGGTCGCCACTACCATGATAGGCAACGATGCCTTCCAAGAGGCCGATACATACGGCATTACCATGCCGATAACCAAACACAGTTGGCTGGTCAAGGACGCCCGCGAGCTTCCGCGCATCGCGCTCGAGGCGTTTCATATCGCCCGTACAGGACGCCCGGGCGTGGTGCTGATTGACCTGCCTGTGAATGTCTCCAAGGCAGATCTGGAATTCGAGTATCCGACCCTGGATAACTTGCGAGGGTATCGTCCCACCTACAAGGGGCATGGGAAGCAGATAAAGCTTGCAGCCGACGCGATTGCGCAAGCGCAAAGGCCCATCCTGTATATCGGAGGCGGCGTGATCAGCTCCGGCGCAGACCAGGAGCTGGTTGAATTCGCCGAGAAGGCCAATTTGCCTGTCATAAACAGCCTCATGGCCAAGGGCGCGTTCCCGGAGGACCACCCGCTTTCGTTAGGTATGCCCGGTATGCACGGGGCCGCGTACGCCAACTACGCCACAACCCATTGCGACCTGATTGTGGGAATCGGCACCCGCTTCGACGACCGGGTCACGGGCAAGCTCTCGAAGTTTGCGCCCGAGGCGAAAATCATCCACATTGACATTGATCCGGCCGAGATCAGTAAGAACATCGAAGCGTACATCCCCATCGTCGGCGACGCCAAGACGGTTCTCCAGCAGCTTACGGCCCGCATCGAGCCTCAAAACAACGAGAGCTGGTGGCGGCAGCTCGATGAGTGGAAAAAGCAGCACCCGCTGACGTATAAGCATCGCGAGGACGGCGTAACGCCGGAATACGTGGTGGAGCAGATATGCGAAGCCACAGGCGGGGAGGCAATCGTCGCCACCGAGGTCGGACAGAACCAGATGTGGGCGGCGCAGTATTACAAGTGCAAGCGCCCGCGGCAGTTTCTCACATCCGGAGGGCTGGGCACGATGGGGTACGGCTTCCCCGCGGCTATCGGTGCGCAGATCGCCCGACCGGACGCCGTCGTCTTCGACATCGCCGGTGACGGCAGCATCCAGATGAACATCCAGGAGCTGGCCACTGCGGTGGAGAACCGGCTGCCGGTAAAGGTGGCTATTCTCAACAACGGCTACCTGGGTATGGTGCGCCAGTGGCAGGAGTTGTTCTGGCACAAACGTTACGCGTCTGTGGACCTCAGCGGCAGCCCGGACTTTACAAAGGTTGCGGAGGCCTTCGGCGCCGTCGGGATTTGTATCGAGCGTGACGAAGATGTGCGCGCCGCCATAGACAAGTCGTTGGAGATTGATGACCGCCCGACCTTCCTGGACTTCCACATCTCGCGCGAGGCGAACGTTTTCCCGATGGTCCCGGCAGGGGCGGGCGCCGCCGAGATGCTGACGGACGAAAAGGAAGCAGAACCGGATGCCATGCGCCTGGCGCGCGAGGCCCGCAAAAACCCATAGGCCGCACGCCTGAAGGTGGTGAAATACCATGAAACACACCATTTCCGTGCTCGTGGAAAACAGGCCGGGCGTGCTGGCAAGGGTCGCAAGCCTTTTCGCACGCCGCGGTTACAATATCGACAGCCTCGCGGTCAGCACCACACAGCAACCCGATACGTCGCGCATGACGGTGGTGACCGAGGGTGACGAACATACGGTGGAGCAAATCATCAAGCAACTGTACAAGCTGATTGATGTAATCAAGGTGTACGATCACACAGGTGAGGAAGTCGTTGACCGGGAGCTGGCCCTGATAAAGGTGAAGGCCGACGGCAAGACGCGCTCGGAGGTCATGCAGATTGCCGACATCTTCCGCGCGCAGATTGTAGATGTCAGCGAGGACGCACTCACGGTTCAATGCGCCGGCACCGAACAGAAAATCAACAGTCTGCTCGGGCTGCTGCGCGGGTTCGGCGTCCTTGAGCTGGTCCGGACGGGGAAGGTCGTTCTGGCCCGGGGCTCCAAGGCTACTTAGCGCTTGCCCCCGAACTGCCAGCCTGAACGCAGCTCAGCGCAGCAAGGAATCCACATGATAAGAGCGTTCACATTCGGCTCAGAATGACAGTGGAGCCAGGTGACTCACGTGGAGTCAATGCGCGAACTCGTTGACATTGCGGTCTTCGAGCGGCTGCTCCAGGCAATCGCCATCGCCGGCCCGGTCGTGGGCGCGCTCTCAGGGTTGATTCTCGGAGTCAGACGGAGGGCACCGGCGGCCGGGCTGGTGAAGGGCATTGCGCTCGGCGCGCTTGGGCCGGTTCTTTTCGCATTGTGGCGTCTTTACAGCTACCTGGTTCGTTACGACCCGGCAACCGGTTATGTCGGTTTGCATCGCGTTGACGTCCTTTTGCTGAACGTGCTTATCTTTGTAGCGATCGGCGCGGTGTTGGGCATAGCCTACGCGCGGCTGTTTCGGGCGGGTGCTGTAGAGAACACCCAGAGCGATAACACAAAGAAGGGGGACGGCTCTTGCGAGCCTCCTACAAACCCGAAGGGGAGCTGAGTCAAATGGCCAAAGTATACTACGACGATGACGCGGATTTGGACCTGCTCAAGGACAAGCAAATTGCCATTATCGGCTACGGCATCCAGGGCCGCGGCCAAAGCCTGAACCTTCGCGACAGCGGCCTGAACGTGCTCGTCAGCGAACTGCCGGGTACTGCAAACTACGACCAGGCCAAAGAAGACGGGTTCGAGCCGATACCGGCCGACGAGGCGGTCAAGAAGGCCGACATCATCCAGATTCTCACCCAGGACCATGTCCAGGCGCAGGTTTACGCCACTCAAGTCGCCGACAATCTCGATGACGGCAACGCGCTGATGTTCTCGCACGGATTCAACATTCATTTTCACCAGATCATCCCGCCGCCGACCGTGGACGTCTTCATGATTGCTCCCAAGGGGCCTGGGGCATTGGTGCGGGAGTGCTACGTCGAAGGTATCGGCGTTCCTGCCCTGGTGGCCGTTTACCAGGATGCCACCGGCAATGCGCTTCAATACGCGCTCGCTTATGCCAAGGCCATCGGCGCCACCCGCGCCGGCCTTATCGAGACCACGTTCGCCGAGGAGACCGAGACAGACCTGTTCGGCGAGCAAGTTGCGCTCTGCGGCGGCCTCACCAAGCTTATCATGACCGCCTTTGAGGTCCTTGTCGAGGCGGGTTACCAGCCGGAGATAGCCTACTTCGAGGTGCTGCACGAGATGAAGCTCATCATGGACCTCGTGCAGGTACACGGAATCACCGGAATGCGCAAACGCGTAAGTGACACCGCGGAGTACGGAGATATGACCCGCGGGCCGCGTATCATCAGTGAAGAGACGCGCCGCGAGATGCGCAAGATTCTGCAGGAGATCCAGTCCGGAGAATTCGCGCGTGAATGGATACTCGAGAACCAGGCCAACCGCCCGGTCTACCGCGCTCTCGAAAAACAAAGCGCCGAGCATCAGATTGAAAAAATAGGCGCGCAGTTGCGGGAAATGATGCCGTGGCTGAAGTAGGGGCGAGCCATCGCCCCCATGTGAGGTGGCAAATCAATGCCGGAACGCGTTATTGTTTTCGACACGACGTTGCGCGACGGGGAGCAGTCCCCGGGTGCCAGCTTGACGGTGGAGCAGAAGTTCGATATCGCGCGGCAACTGGCTCGCCTCGGTGTGGACGTTATCGAGGCCGGCTTCCCCATCGCTTCGGAGGGAGACTTCCGGGCGGTTAAGATGATAGCCGGCGGGGTCAAGGGATGCAGCATCGCCGGACTGTGCCGCGCACGCGATGAGGATATTGACCGCGCGTGGGAGGCCCTCAAGGGCGCCGAGAACCCGCGCATCCACACCTTCATCGCTACGTCCGACATCCATCTGAAGCATAAGCTCAAGATGAGCCGGGACGAGGTGCTCGATGCCGCCGTCAAGGCCGTAAAACGCGCCAGAAGCTACACGGACAACGTCGAGTTCTCCGCCGAGGACGCCACCCGCAGCGACCTCGACTTCCTACGCCGCGTCATCGAGGCGGTCATCAAGGCCGGCGCGACGACGGTCAACATACCCGACACGGTCGGGTATGCAGTGCCCGGCGAGTTCGGGCCGTTCATCGCCAAGTGCGCTGATACCGCCGACAACGCCGGAGGCGCGGTCATAAGCGTGCACTGCCACAACGACCTGGGCCTGGCGGTCGCCAACTCCCTGGCGGCTCTTGCAAACGGCGCCCGCCAGGTGGAGTGCACCATCAACGGTCTCGGTGAGCGTGCGGGGAACGCATCGCTCGAAGAGATAGTGATGACTATCAGGGTGCGGCAGGACCAGTTCGATCTGGTTACGGGAATCAAGACCAGCGAAATCTATCGTACAAGTCGAATGGTGAGTGACCTGACCGGAATACCCGTGCAGCCGAACAAGGCGATTGTAGGCCGTAATGCGTTCGCGCACGAGGCGGGCATTCACCAGCACGGGGTGATGCAGGAGAAGACCACTTACGAGATAATGGATGCGGCGAGTATCGGCCTGACCGAGAGTACGCTTGTCCTTGGCAAACACTCCGGCCGCCACGCACTCGAAAAGCGCCTTCGGGAGCTGGGATTTGACCTCAAAAGGGATGAGCTTAACCGCGTTTTCTACCGCTTCAAGGAGATGGCGGACCAGCGCAAGGAGATAGGCGACCGGGACCTGGAGTCGATCGTCGCCGATGAAATATATGCCCCGCCGGAGACATTCCGGCTCGATTATATGCAAGTGGTCTCCGGCACGGGAATCGTCCCGACTGCAACGGTGCGCCTGAGCAAGGAGGGCGCTCAGCTCAGCGGCTCCCACACCGGCGTCGGCTCGGTTGATGCGGTCTATACGACGATTGCCCGGATTGTAAACGTCCCCCATCGCCTGTTGGACTTTTCCGTCCAGGCGGTAACCGGCGGGACGGACGCCCTCGGCGAGGTGCGCGTACAGATAGCGGACGAGGAGGGGCGCATCTTCACTGGGGCGGGCAGCAGTATGGACATCCTCGAGGCGAGCGCGAAGGCTTACATACAGGCAATCAACAAGTTGGTCTACTACGGCAAGCCGGGCAAGAACCAAAACACTTAGCAGCGCTCTTCGGGAAGTGCACGAATATGGAGGACGCTCATGCGACCCATGACGATAACGGAGAAGATACTCGCGGTGGCCGCCCGCCGCAATGAAGTCAGGCCGGGCGAGTTCATCAACGCCAAGCTGGACCTGGTGATGATGAATGACGTCACCGCCCCCATTGCCATCAAGGAGCTTCGCAACGCCGGCGTTGAAAAAGTCTTCGACCGCGATAAAATCGCCCTTGTTGCGAGTCACTATATGCCCGCCAAGGACATCCCGGCCGCCGAGCAGCTCAAATTCATGCGCGAGTTCGCCCACGAGCAACAAATAACCCACTACTTCGAGGTGGGCCGAGGCGGAATCGAGCATGCACTGCTGCCTGAGCAGGGCATTGTCCGCCCGGGCATGTGCGTTATAGGCGCGGATTCCCACACATGTACCTACGGGGCGGTGGGAGCCTTCTCCTCGGGGGTAGGCAGTACCGACGCCGCGGCGGCGATGGCGCTGGGCGAGTGCTGGCTGCGGGTGCCCGCGAGTATGAAGTTCGTCTACAGGGGCAAGCTCGGCAAGTGGGCCACCGGCAAGGATATGATTCTTTACACCATCGCTAAAATCGGCGTTGACGGCGCCAACTACCGCGCAATGGAGTTCACCGGCGAGACCATCGGAAGCCTCCCCATGAGCGACCGGCTGACCATGTGCAACATGGCGATAGAGGCGGGAGGAAAAAGCGGAATCATCAACCCGGACGACACGACGGTCCAGTACGTGGAGGCCAGGGCGCAGGGGCGGCCCTATACCCTTTACGAAAGCGACCCCGAGGCCGAGTATATTGAAACGGTCGAGATTGACTGCGACGGCCTCGAGCCGATGGTTGCATTCCCGCATTTGC
>JALGUK010000573.1 GCA_029820875.1 Candidatus Zipacnadia bacterium | reverse complement strand
TGTGGGCATGGGGTGGAGATGGCTCGCCGTAGACGAGCAGCAGAAGGATGACCCGCAACGGTCCGGCACCATCGAATACGACCTCGAGGGCCTCACTGGTGCATGGACCGCCGGGGAAGCCCGCTACCTCGTCTGCGAGGGCCGGACGGCCGGTGAGGACTGGGAGTCGCTCATCGTAGAGGCGCAGGCGGCTGCCGGCGGGCATTACAGCCGGCTTATGGTTGATGAACCCGGGCGTCCGGTCCCGCTCAGCCCCGATGTCAAGCGCCTGCGCATCACTCTCAAGGGCAGGGCGCATCTTACGGGATTGACCATTATTTCGGTGACCGGCGGTGAGTAAACGAACCCAGCAACGGAGGCGTTGTCATGACACCCCGCGAGCGCGTCGCGGCCGTGTTGGCATGCCGGCAGCCGGACCGGGTGCCGTACTGCGAGATTCACGTGGACCAGCAGATAGCCGAGCAGGTTCTCGGGCGGCTTGCGCGGCTGCTTGGCAAGGACAACATTTGCTACGTACTGCGCGCGCCTGTATATACCAAGCGCATCGACGCGGGAGGGGACACCGCCTTCTACACCGAGGGGCTGATTCGGTCTGAGGCGGACCTGGAGCTTTTGGACTTGCCGGACCCCGATGATGACGCCCTTTACGCTGAAGCTGAGGTCTGGGCCAGTCGCAAGGGGGATTACTCCCTGTGGCTCGTCACCCGCCTGGGCCTATTTCCGGCCATGCTCAGCATGGGGATGGAACGTTTCTTCATCGCTCTTCACGAGGACCCGGGATTCGTCGAGAAGTTGCTGGATATCTATTGCGAGTGGACCGCCGCGATGGCCAAACGCATCTGCCAGCTTGATTTCGACGTGTTTTGCTCCACCGACGACTTCGCCGGCAAGCACGGCACGCTGTTTTCGCCCTCCTTCTTCCATGACATCGTCATGCCGCGGTTCCGCAAGATTGCCGAGCATATCACCAAGCCCTGGGTCATGCACTCGGACGGGAAGCTATGCCTGCTGGGGAATGTGGACTTGAACTTGCTGATGCTCGGAGAGCCGCAGGAGGTCAAGGAGGAGGTGCGTGGGCTTATCCGCGACGTGGGGCCGGGAGGCGGATACATCGTCACCAGCGGCAACAGCCTGACATACTACTGCAAGCTCGAGAACATCACGGCGATGATTGAGGCTGCGAGGGAGTACGGCGTGTACCCGTTGAAGTGCTGAACACGACTGGGCGCAACCAATTGCACCCCTACGGGCGTATGATTCGTCACATCCGATCCGTTTCCCGCGAGGATGCCAGCACCTCCCGGATCGCTCTTCCGATATCACGCACACCTTCGGGGTCAGCGCTGTGATGCACCCCAACGGGAATAAGGTGCAGCCCGCCGTCCTCCGCCTTCGGGCAAATGCCGGGATCGTAGCGTACATAGTCCGGCAGCGGGCAGCCCAGGGAGGTCCTGCGGGCGGCGTTCATCTCCTGGTAGCATGCCTCCAAGTAGTTGACCTCCTGATATCGCCCCAGTGTGATATCGTGCCGTTCCAGGCACAACCGCGAAAGCTCCGCAGCCGGCATCGCGACCGAACGCAGCGGGTACACCCAGTAGTTGGGTTGAGTATCCGCATAGCGGTGCGCCGGGGCGACCTCCTCAACTCCTTCCAACTCCGCCTCCAGGGCCGCCACTGCCTCCTGGCGCCGAGCGTTAAACTCGTCGATTTTTCCAAGCTGCGCGAGGGCCACGGCGCCCTGCAGCTCGGTCATACGGTAGTTGTGGCCGAACGCGAAGTGCCCACGGGTCGGGACACCTTCCACAGCCTGAGGCTGGGGCCATTCGAGGCCGTAGCGATACCAGGGCATCCCGCAGTTTGAGTAAAGCACAGCGCGTTTGTAGACCTCGGGGTCATCCGTAGTGACTATCCCGCCCTCGCCGGAGGTGATGTGTTTGCTCTGTTGAAGGCTGTACGAGGCGACATCCCCGAACGTGCCGACCATCCTGCCCTTGTAGTAAGCGTGGTAAGCCTGTGCGCAGTCCTCTGCGATTGCGAGGTCATGCTTGCGGCAGACTTCCAGGATGGGGTCCATTTCCGCCGGCTGACCCCACAAATGCACCACGACAACCGCCTTGGCATTGGGAGTGATTGCCCTCTCGATGTCCTCGGCGGTGATGATGAGTGTTCGAGGGTCCACGTCCGCGAAGACAGGTATCGCCCCGAGAGCAACCGCGATGAAGGAGCATGGGGGGCATATCACCTCATCGCCTGGACCTATGCCGAGGCCGGCGAGGGCCGCTTCGTTGGCCGATGTGCCGGAGCAGACGGCGTGAACGTACTTGCGTCCTGTGTGCTCGGCGAAAGCATCTTCGAAGCGCGCCACGAAGTTACCTGACGTACCCCGCCAGATCTCCTGGCTTTCAATCACCTCCCTGAGAAGCTCCGCCTCAGCCTCATCGAAAGCTCTGAAAGTCACGCAATATCAACCCCTTCTGTGTACAGGTGTATCACCGGCCGTTGGAAGTCAGCCACTCCCAGTTGAAGCGGGCGATGCCCAGCTCGGTGCCTCCGCCCCCGGCACGCTGGAAACCGAGGCCCATAGACGGCCTGTAACGCGCTAACTCCCTCGGGTAAGGGTAGAAACCATCCCTGTTTGGTCACGCCGCTTGCCAACCCTGCCCTGGCCTGCGGGCGCGAGGGGAGTGGTCAGGGTCGGCCCTTTCACGGGGCCTGCCAGAGAAC
>JALGUK010000070.1:13527-16229 GCA_029820875.1 Candidatus Zipacnadia bacterium | reverse complement strand
CCGTTGGGTCCCTTGAAGGGCTTGCCCGGAACCCCAGGCCCCTCCTTCCACGTCTTGCCGCCGTCGGTGCTGACCATGGTGACACTGCGTGCACCCTGAGAGTTGATATGTGACCTCGGGCCCCCGGCCCGGAAGTGGACGGACAGCTTATCGGTCTTCTTGTCGCGACGGATACTCGGGAAGACGGCGTAAGTCTGAGGCTCACGGAAAATCGTGATGTTCTCCATCTCCGGCGGAGTTTTCCCACTCTGAGTCTCAATCACCAACGGCGACTTGAACCTCACGTAGTCCCACAGCGACTCGCCCTTGGCACTGCTGGATACGCTTCCGAAGCTCAACTGACTGCGGCCGTTGACGGCCTCGTGCGTGAATTTTCCCGAAGCGTCTATTGCAAGCTTCCCATCTACATAGAGCTTCAGGTCGTTGCCTTTTATGGTTACGCGATAGACGTGGAAGTCGTCCGTGGTGTCCATGTTATATTTTAGGCCGGAAAATGCCAGGTTGACGCCGTCAGTCTGGAACTGGACGCCCTCTTCGTGGACACCGTTGGAGACCCACAGCGCCACACCCGCGTTCCCCTCAGCGGAGACCACCTTCATCCGCGCCTCTGCAATAGCCTCCTTGTCGGCAGCAGCGCCCCACTCGATGCTGAAGCAGTGGCCCTCTCCACCGTCCGAGCTTGGGTCAACGACCCGCAGAACGCCGTTTTCGGCCTCTGCGTGCGTCTTCTGCCCGAACCAGCCTCCGATGCCCGGATACTTGTCCATGTTATACGTTTTGGTCCATTGTATCTCTTGGGCTGACCCAATAACGAATGCGCCCAGTATAAGGGCTATCAGACCAACGAATGCGACGAGCACCTTTGGTTGCAACATGTTTCTTTGCGCCCCTTTTCCACTGTGGACTATTCATAGAGCCAATCTACGTCAAACAACGTAATCTGCAACAGGTTCAGCCCGCCGATTTCCGAGTTGCCGGCGCAATGGCCGAGGATAACCCGGTCGTCCACGAACTCGATAGCCGTGTAGCAGTACCAACCGTTGGGGTCGTCCTCGAGAGTCTTCGTGTTCTCCCATGTCTTTCCCTCGTCGCGCGAGATGGCCACGTTAAACGGGGTGCGCTTGCCGCCAAGGGCCTCGGTGATGTTGGAGTGGTCGTTCCACACAAGCAGAATATCGCCGGTTTTCGGAATCCGCTTGAAACTGGCCGGCGAACAGGGGGACATGATGTCGGTCGGCTCGGCGGGCGACCATGTGACCCCCTGGTTATGGGACCACGAACGGTACTGGCAGCCCATCGTCGTGCGCATCAGCATCATCAGGGTACCGTCCTTAAGTTCAATCACTCCCGGCTCCTGCAGCCCGGAGTCGCAGTCCTCAGGGCCGAAAAGTTCCGACTGGCACTGGCGCCAGGAGCGGCCGTCGTCGTCTGAGAGGAAGCAAGTCGAGATGCCACGGCCGCTCCACTTGCCCTCGAGCACGGGGTGGAGCGCAACTGGCATCACCAGACGGCCTGAGGAGAGTTGAATCACCCGGTCATTGTTGAGAACCCAGTACCCCTCGCGCGGAATGCAGAGGCTCCTTTCGCTCCACGACTCTGTCTCGTCGGTGGAGAATCTTACGTGCGCGCGGCAGTCTTCCCACGAGTTTTTGACTACGTAAAAGAAGGCGATTTCACCCGACTGAAGTCGGAGCAGTGAGACGGACATGACGTTTTCTTTGCCCTCGTTGGGCACCACGATTATGTCGTCCGTCCAGGTCTCTCCGCCGTCGCTGGAGTAGCGGCCGGCGATGTAGGCCTCCGAGTTGTCCGCCCCGCCGCCGGTGAAGTGGGAATAGGCGAAGAAGAGCCGCCCGTCGTTGAGTTTGACGAATGCTCCCTCGGAATTGCGGGGGTTGCCCTCCTTGGGCGGCAGGAGCCGAATCTTTTTGACGCGTGAATCGGCCATGTCATCTCCTCTTTCTGGATAAATCGGCTATGCGGAGCCGCTGGTTTTCGGCTCCTGATATTCGAAGCACATCTCGCGCCATTTGCACTCTGTCTGATCGCACTCGCCCCAGGCGCTGCCGAAGCAGTCGAAGTTGCCCTCCGCAAGCTGGATTTCACGAATAAGGCCGGCCTTGGACTTGCGCCCCGTCTTCAGCCCCAACGCCTTTGCCATCCGGCGGACATCGGCCATTTTGTACACCATCGTCCAGTTCCTCCTCCGTATCGAGCTTCTGCAAAGTCACACAGCAGGACGATGCCTCCCTTGACTAAATCCCTGCTCTTCAGCCTCCCAATTATTCGCATCTGGCGGAGAGCGTTCCTTGTTGAAATGGAAAAAACTAGCAGATGTTGTGCATCCGCCTGTAATGGCCTGTTGCACTGTCAGAGACCAAGTCGCCTCTTCAATGCCCGCGCCGCGCTGCCGAGGCGATAAGCTCGGTGGGCAAGCGGAGCGGTGACGAGGTCATATTGACCAATGTATCGCACGAACTCCGCGCCGAAGCCAGCCTTGAAACGGTTCAGGCCCGAGAGTTTCCCGCCGGCCGTCGGGTCAGCCTCCTGGCTGACGCCCCGGAAGTCGTACACGATGCAATCGCGGTGCTTGGCGCGTTTAATCGCTTCCCATTGCAACAGGTGATTCGGCATGAGGTTGCGCTTTTCGTTGCTGCTGGCGCCGTAAAGATACCATGCCTGACGGCCCATCGTGAGAACAA
>JALGUK010000070.1:0-13522 GCA_029820875.1 Candidatus Zipacnadia bacterium | reverse complement strand
CCACGCTCGATGAAAAGCTCATTCAGCCAGTGGAAGTACTCCCGGGCCCGCACTACGAATCCATCGCGCTGTGCAGTCTCAAGGAGCAGGTCATAGAAGCGGTTCATGTCCGGGATGCTGCTCGCCTCTCGAACTTGCACGCCCTTGCGTTCCGCAAGGCGTATATTGTAGCGCCATTTGCTCTTGAAGCGGGCGAGAATATCGTCCAAATCGGGGGTGATATCCAGGCGCATGACACAGCGGGGCTGAATTCCGCCGAATCCATCTCGTGTGGCGGAGGGAACGAAGCCGTGTCTGCCCAGAAGTCTGGCAATGCCGGGTGTGCCGTCGGGCACAGCCGGATCTATCGTAACCGCAACATGCCGCCGCTGTCGGGCCAGCGTTGCAATGGCTGTCAGGGCGTGGTCCACGACTTGCTCTTCGGACCAATCAATGGCAGGGCCGCGCGGGCAGTAAGCGATGCTCCTGTGCAGGAGGGGTACCTGTCGCTCGAGGATGCTGGCGGCGTGATGATGTCCCTCATGTTCGAGCAGGACCCGCAGAACATCCCAACCCGTCCGCCGCTTAAGCTCGCCCCACTCATAGCTTTGGAGAATGTGGGCGCCTGGCGAATCCGCGATAAGCCTGTTCCATGCATCAGGAGCTACTTCGTCGAATATCTTGAATGCCAAGCGCATCGCTCCCGCGTCACGTGTGCATCCTAAAGGATTCCGAGTTCGAGAGCCTTCTTGAAGATACTCCTGGCCACCGGCCCGGCGGACTCCGAACCATGTCCACCGTGTTCGACATAAACCACGCAGACTAACTTCGGGTTTTGGTAGGGCGCAAACGCTGCGAACCACGCATGGGGCTTTTCCCTGGGGTCGTCCTCGGCCGAGCCGGTCTTTGCTGCAATGGCCAGGCCGGGAATCGCAACGCCCTTAGCCGTTCCGTGTTTTCCCGTGACGGCTATACGCATCCCGCGGCGTACAATGGCGAACGTTTCCTGCGGCGCGTTGACCCTGCGGACCACTTCCGGCTGGATAATCGTGGCCGGCCTGCCGTCCGGCCAGACGATTTTGCGGACCAGATGAGGTCGGAGTACCTTGCCGCCGTTGGCAATCGCCGCGGTAACCACCGCGAGCTGGATAGGTGTAACCTGCCAGAACCCCTGGCCGATGACCATGTTGACTGTATCGCCTTGCCACCAGCGTTCATCTCGTGCTTCCTGCTTCCATTCGTCGTCGGGCACAAGGCCGGACCGTTCACCCATGGTATCTATCCCTGTCGGTTGCCCAAGGCCGAACTGCCGCGCATAATCTGTAATCATTCTGTGGGTCAAGCCGGCATTGATGACCAGCTTGTAAAAGTAAACGTCGCAGGATTGTGCGATGGCCTGGTATAGGTCCAACCGTCCATGTTTTTTCCAACAACGAAAGAGCTGATGGCGGCGTCCGACGGTTATGCGCCCCGTGCATTCGAAAGTAGTGGCCGGCGTAATAAGCTTGTTCGCCAGCGCTGCAACAGCACTAATCATCTTGAAGGTTGAGCCTGGAGGCTTCTCTGCGGCGAGCGCTCGGACGTGGAAAATTTTGCGGGGGTCAGACATCAATCGTTGCAGTTCCTTCGGTTTAAGTCCCCGTACGAAACTGTTGGGGTCGTAGGAAGGGAGACTCGCCAGTGCGAGGATTTCGCCGGTTTGTGCGTTCATCACCACGGCTGCGCCGGCTTTTTTACTACCCACAGCGGCTCCGAGGGCGCGTTCGGCTTCCTTTTGGAGGCGAACGTCCAGATTGAGGTACAATGTCGCCCCTTTGACTGGAGGATGTTCCTCAAGCTTGCGCTTCATGACATTGGCCGCGTCCACCTCTACGATGCGGATACCCTTGCGGCCCTGCAATATCAGCGGGTAGTTGCTTTCGGGGGAATCTTTGGCTAAGTCATAGTACCGCTCGATGCCTTCACGTCCCACCACGCTGTCAGGGCCGTAGCGGTCGGCGCCAATCTGCTTGTCAATAGCCTCCAGGTCGGCAAGCATGTCCTCAGGCGGCTTGCCCACATACCCGATGACATGCGCAGCCAATGAGTGGTAGGGGTACACTCGTGTCAGCGTGGAGTAAACACGTACGCCGGGCATTTCCAGGAGCCGTTCTTCCACCTGTGCCCTCTGCCGCTCATCAATCCTCTGCTTGATGGGAACAACCTCGAAGGCCGGTTTGCCGCTGTTTTCATCGATTGCGGCATTGATGTCGAGTGTCCCCATGTTCAGTAGGGATGCCAGACGTACCACCGTCTTTTCCCGTTTGTATTCGGCAGGCACCACTCCCACGGTGAAGACGCGGCGGTTCTCGGCAAGCACCCGCCCTTGACGATCGAGAATAAGCCCGCGGGGCGCGGGCAAATCAATCTTCCGCGTGCTCTGGCGCAGCGCACGTTCGCAGTGCTGCGAGTACTGAGCGACCTGCAAGTACCAGAGTCTGGCTATCAGTAGTAATAATGCCAGGCTAAGAATTACACAAAGGCCAATGGCACGTCGAGCTGTAACATCCTTTTCCATCGAATTTCCTGCTGTGCAGAGTTTACCCCGGTCCAGAGGAGGTAGAGGCTTCGCCCGAATCAGCCGGCGAGTCTGTGGCCGGCTTTGGAGGCGATGCCGGCTTCGGCGGCTTGTGCAATGGGCACTTCTCGACGGGAGCATCCCCGACGTGGTACTCGCGTGTCTCTGTGCTTGGGCAGTATGGGGTGGCGAGTTTACCGCTTTCCGTGCATACAGTCACGCGAACCATCTTTGCGGACTTGGGCGGCCCGGCAGGCTCCTTGGTGGCCGCCTTAGGTTTGCTGTGCTGGGGTTGCTTGTTTGACGGGCCGTGTAATGTGCAGAAGCCGATTGGCTCCTCTCCCTCAATAAACCGCTCTGTTCTTGTGTTCGGACAATACTTCGTGGCCCGAAGCCCGGACTTGGTGCAGATGGTCACCAAGACCGTTGGCTGCTCCTGCTCCTCGTTTTCTTCGGGTTCCTTCGGCATCGACTGTTGCGCGACCACGAGTCTATCCCTGGGAAATTCGCCGTGCAACTTTAATGTCTGGAGGGCGCGCCTGGTGAATGCTTTCCATGTCGGCGCACATAGTTTGCTGCCGTAAGCATAGCCGCGCATCGGACTGTTGTCCTTGTTGCCCGCCCATACTCCCACCGCGAGGTCCGGTGTAATCCCGATGAACCATGCGTCACGCTTATCCTCGGTTGTGCCGGTTTTGCCCCCGACCGGCACGCCTGGGATTCGGGCCGGCCGCCCCGTGCCGGTGCGCACTACACTCTGTAGCATGTCAATCATGGTTACCGCCGTGCGCCGGTTCAGCACTCGGGTAGGTGGCCGCCTGATAGGCAGCGGGATTTCATTGCCGGCCATGTCCGTAACGCGCCGAATGAAGACCGGCGGGTGTCGAATACCGCCGCTGGCGACCGTGGCATAGGCGGATGTCAGCTCCAGGAGTGTGACTGCCTCCGTACCGAGGGCGATCGAGTAGTATTCCCCGATGGGTGACTCAATCCCCATCCTGTGGGCATACGTGATGACCCGCCGCACACCCACCTTATCAATGACGTTCGCCGCGGCGACGTTGACCGACTGGGCAAGTGCGCTGCGGAAGGTCCAGCCGTGATTCTGCCGGGATGAGTAGTTCTTCGGTGTCCACGTAAGTCCGGGACCTACGTAGAAGGTATGTGGCACACCGGAGACGTAGGAGTTAGGCCCCCAGCCGTTGTCTATGGCCGCAGTATAAACGAAAAGCTTGAACGCCGAACCCGGCTGACGCCTCCCCTGGGTTGCGATATTGAATTGATTCTCCATGAAAGGCCCTACAGCCCCCACCAGCGCCAGAACCTCGCCGGTATGGACATCAATGCACACCAGCGCCGTCTGGTCTGCACGATATGCCTTGATGCGTTTGGCGGCCTTGCGGCACTCTTCCCACGCTATCGCCTGAAGCTGCGGGTTGAGCGTGGTTTCGACTGTCAACCCGCCCTTGTATACCATGTCCGCCCCGATGTCACCATATTGCTTTACGAGGGCGTCAGTCAGCAGCTTAATCACGTAGGTTGTGAAATGCGGTGCACGAAAGCGTGTGATTCCCCGAGCCGCTGGCTGCTTTCTGACCCCTAACGGGGCTTTGAGGGCGGCCTGAATTTCCTCCTCGGGGATGGGCCTGAGCCGGGCCATTGCTCGTAAGACGGTATTCCGCCGCGCCAGGGCTCTTTCCGGGTGGTCAAAGGGCGAGTAGCCGACAGGCCAACGCGGCAGGCCCGCCAGAAGTGCGCATTCGGGCAGAGTCAGGTCCTTCACGGACTTGCCGAAGTATAGCTGCGCCGCTGCCTCCACGCCGTAGGCACCATGCCCGTAGCAGACCTGGTTGAGGTACATCTCCAGGATTTCCTGCTTGGAGAAGCTGCGCTCGATCTGCAGTGCCAACATGCCCTCTTGCAACTTACGGGCGATTGTTTTCTTGCGCGTGAGGTAGATGTTACGGGCCAGTTGCTGTGTGATTGTGCTGCCGCCCTGTACAAGCCGTCCTTCGCGGAAATTCTCCCACGCCGCCCGTGCAATGCCTCGCGGGTCCAGGCCTACATGATGGAAGAACCGCTCATCCTCGATTGCTACCGTGGCCCACTGGAGCTCCTTGGGAATATCACAAAGCGGAACCGGCTCCCGATTCTCCTCGTACACCTTCCCAAGCAACGTACCGTCCGCCGCCAGAATCTTGGTCGTGGCCGTCGGGCGATACTGCATGATGTGCTTGGCGTCGGGAAGGAACTTCTCAACGGTGCTGAGCGCACCCAGTGCAAGGCCTATTCCCGCCGCGCACAACAGCAGAACAGCGGCGTTCACGTACAGAAACGCTCGCCGGACCCGTGCTGCCAGGGGAGGTTTCCGGGGGGCATACCTACCTACGATTCGGCGCATCATCCGCTCACCAACCCAACCGCAACAACACCGCAAGTTCGACAGGCCCGCGCGGCTGATTGCTATATATCATTTTGAGGCAGGTCCCGCCCGGCATCCCATTCGGGCGTGGACCGCGACAGCGTCAGAGCATCCACGCGCGAGGCGCCCGCGGCCCTGAGCACCCGCGCGCACTCGTTCATCGTGCTGCCGGAGGTGAATACGTCGTCCAGCAGCAGGATATGCGCATCGGCCAGTCGCCACGCTTTTCGCGCCTCGAAAGCGCCCGCCACGTTCCGTTTGCGCTCGGCTGGCGTTGCTAGTTCTGTCTGCGGCCTGGTCGGGCGGGCCCGGACGAGTACATCCGCCCAGACGGGAAGACCTGAATTGGCAGACAGGTGCCGTGCGAGAAGCTCCGACTGATTGTAACCGCGGCTGCGCATTCGGCTGCTGTGAAGAGGAACCGGCACTACGGCATCAACAGCGGCCGGGGGGATGCCCTTTGTAAACTCCAGGCTTCCCGACCGGTCGGTCTCGTCCATTGTGAAGCGCGCCGCCAGGATTTCCGCAAGAGGCTTGGCCAGCGTGCGACGCCCGTGGAACTTAAGGTTGAGAATGGCTTGGCGAAGCGCCCCGGTGTGACGCCCGACCGCCCGGGCCGCGTCGAAGCGATATGGACCGCTACGACACTGGGCACAAACCGACGGCCCCGTCGCTCTCGGATCAAGAGGCTTACCGCAAACATCGCAGAAGGGTGCCTCAATGAAGCTGAAGTCCGCAAAGCAGGTCTCGCAGATGGGGTCAGCGCAGAACTTGCCGCATATCCGGCACCGCGGCGGAAACAGCAGCGCCAACATTTCCTCTACTGCCGACGGAGATGCTCTTGGCCGCAACGGAGGCCACGTTCCGCCTTCGGGCACGCCATCGGTCAAAGCCCCTCACCCAGCGCCAGTGGGATGGGGAGCACGCCTACGTCTTGTCAGTCAACACCGATACGCCTGGGAGCTCCTTGCCCTCCAACAGCTCAAGCGATGCGCCGCCGCCGGTTGAGATATGGGTCATCTTATCCGCGAGGCCCATTTTCTCCAAAGCGGCGATGGAGTCCCCGCCGCCGACAATAGTCGTCCCGTTGCAGTCCGCCATCGCTTTGGCCACCTTATGGGTGCCCTCTGCGAAGATGTCGTATTCGAAACGGCCCATCGGACCGTTCCAGATGACTGTTCTGGCCCGGCGTATAACATCGCCGAAGGTCTTTGCAGTTTCAGGGCCGATGTCCATACCCATCTTGTCGGCTGGTATCTGAGCCGCCGGCACAATTGCGGTCTCCGCGTCCGGGGCATCACGATCGGCTATCAGGGTGTCTGTGGGAAGAAGCAATTCGACGCCGGCTTGCTCGGCGCGCTTCATAAGCTCTGCTGTCAGGTCCACCTTCTCCTCGTCCAACAGAGAACGGCCGACCTCGTAACCCTTGGCCTTAAGGAACGTGTAGGCCATTCCGCCGCCGATGATGAGTGTATTCACTTTGTCCAGAAGATTCTCAACCACCGGAATTTTGTCCGATATTTTCGCTCCGCCGAGCACAGCGACAAAGGGCCGGTCGGGGTCGGTCAGAGCCTTCCCGAAGGCCTCCAATTCCTTCTGCACCAGGAAGCCCGCGGCCGCCTGTGGCAGGAGGCGAGCAACGCCTTCGGTGCTGGCGTGTGCGCGATGGCAAGTGCCGAACGCGTCATTTACGTACATATCGCCCAACTGTGCGAGCTGTCGGGCGAACTCCGGGTCATTCTTCTCTTCCCCTACGTGGAAGCGCGTGTTCTCAAGCATCAACACGTCGCCCGGCTCCATTCGGCCCACCATTGCATTGACATTATCGCCCACGCAGTCCGGTGCAAGCGATACGTCCTTGCCGAGCAGCTCACCCAGACGCGTGGCGGCAGGCGCGAGGCTCAGCTCTGGCACGACATTCCCCTTGGGACGGCCGAGATGGGACATGAGTATTGTCTTTGCACCATTGTCCATCAGGTATTTAATCGTGGGCAGGGCAGCCTTGATGCGCGTGTCATCGGTGATGTTGCCGTTCTCGTCAAGCGGGACATTGAAGTCCACACGCACCAGCACACGCTTCCCCCGAACATCCAGGTCCGTCACTGACAACTTGTTGAGCATGTAATCACCCGCCTTGTGGACAGGCTCAGTTGCGGAGAGATTTCGCCTGTCGAAAACAAGCGACTGTGAGAATTCGGGAGCGAATGGGAGCACTGCAGCGCCGAAGGCAATCTCCGGCGCTGCAGTACGAATAGCTTCACAATCCCTTGTCTACCAGCATCTTGCATACGTCCGCACAGCGGACGCTGTAACCCCACTCGTTATCGTACCAGGCAAGGACCTTGACCGTGTCTCCGCTGGTGACCATGGTCGCCGGGGCGTCCACGATTGAGGAGGCCGGGTTGCCCTTGAAGTCCATCGAGACCAACTCCTCCTCGCTGACCTCGAGGATGCCCTTCAGCTTGCCGTTGGCCGCTGTTCTAAAGGCGTCGTTGACTTCGTCCACAGTTACGCTCTTGTTCAGCACTGCGACGAGGTCAACGATGGAAACAGTCGGCGTCGGGACACGCATTGCAAGGCCGCCGAGCTTGCCGGTAAGCTCCGGCAGTACCAGGAACACCGCCTTCGCGGCGCCTGTAGTGGTCGGTATCATATTGAGCGCAGCAGCACGGGCGCGGCGCAGGTCCTTGTGGGGCAGGTCCAGGATGCGCTGGTCGTTAGTATATGAGTGGATTGTGGTCATCAAGCCCTTCTCGATTCCGAACGCGTCGCTGAGGACCTTGCAGACCGGCGCGAGGCAGTTTGTGGTGCAAGATGCGTTGCTGAGGATGTGATGCTTCGCAGGGTCGTACATGTCATCATTGACGCCGAGGACGATCGTGAGGTCCTCTTCCTTGGCGGGGGCGGAGATGAGGACCTTCTTGGCGCCTGCCTCGATGTGTGCTCGAGCCTGCGGGCCGGTTCGAAACACTCCTGTGGACTCAATTACGATTTCAACCCCCAACTCGCCCCACGGAAGCTTGCTGGGGTCCCTTTCGGCATATACGAAGATGCTCTTGCCGTTGACGAGCATCTCGTCTTCGTCCTTGACCTGTGCCTCGAACGGGAACTTCCCGTAGTTGCTGTCATACTTGAGCAGATGCACGTTCGTCTCGACATCAGTGATGTCGTTGACGGCTACGACCTCCAGCTCATCCGGATAGTTCTCCAGTATCGCCTTGAAGCTCTGGCGGCCGATGCGTCCGAAACCGTTGATACCAATTTTGGTAGCCATATACGTCCTCCTTGCTGTTTTTCGCTTTTAGGGCAGCCGGGGCCGTATTATTAGCGTGCTTCGGGCTGCCCCGGATGGAGCGCTGAAACCGGAAAACGGTTCTGTGTTACAATTCGGCTAATGCACGCGAACCTCCTCCATCGCCAGGGACAAGATTGCCGTGGCTAGCCGATGGGGGTCATGTCGGGCATAGTCATCACGGGATAGATAGTCACCGGCGATTGGAACAAACCCTAAACGGGCGATCTCGTCCACATCGGGACGGACCAGTTCGGCGCCCTGTTCTCGGTAGCGGCGGAGGATCTCCGGCGAGGGGACAGCGTTATTCACTAACACGAAGTCGAAAACCGGCTGTGGGATATGCTCCAGAATCGCCCGCAGATGCCCGGATGCTGACAGGCCATCGCTCTCGCCCGGCTGGGTCATCACGTTGCACACGTATATCTTTACGGCATCAGAAGCAGCAATGGTCTCGGGTATATCCCGCACCAGGAGATTCGGGATAATGCTGGTGTAAAGGCTCCCCGGACCGATGACGATTATGCTCGCCGACTGGATCGCTTCTATTGTTTCCGCCAGAGGCGGTGGCGAGCCCGGGCGGAGGAAAACACGCTTAATCTGCCCGCAGCGGCTTACGGCGGTCTCTCCCTCGACCATGCTCCCATCATTGCACTCGGCGCACAGAACCACGTCCTCCAAGGTGGCTGGCAGGACACGGCCGCGGATGGCCAGAACCTTACTCGTTTCCTTTATCGCTTGCTCAAAATTTCCAGTGATGGAGGTCATAGCCGCTATCAGGAGATTTCCGAAGGAGTGCCCGCCGAGGCCATTAGTGTCGCCGTCAAACCGGTACTGGAACAGGTGCGTCATCAGCGGCTCGACGTCTGCAAGCGCTACCAGACAGTTGCGTATATCGCCCGGCGGCAGAACGCCCAGGTCCTTCTGAAGCCGGCCCGAGGAGCCGCCGTCATCGGAAACCGTTACCAGAGCCGTAAGGTTCCCTGTGAACTCCTTGAGGCCTCGAAGAAGCGTGGAAAGGCCCGTACCGCCACCGATAACGACAATCCGTTCCCCCTGCTCAAGGCGCCGCTTCTGGTACAGAATGTCTACAAGCTCTTCTCCTCCGCTGGGCCGAAGAGCCGCGGCGATGGAGCGGACAAGCTGGCGGACCGCCAGTATGATGAGTGCCGTTCCACCGACGGCGACGAACGCCCCGGCCAATGTCGGGCTGCTGACGCGGCCGCCAATCTCCCGCAGCAGTTCGGAGACGTCAAGCACCTGCATCCCGAGGGCCAACGCCATGCCGGCTCCAAACGTGACTATCCCTATCGCGAGCAGAATCAGCCAGCGCTTGACTCTTATGCCCGGGTACAACCACTTGAGTATATTCCGTAAGCGTAGATTCACCGCTAAGACTCCTGCCCGAAACAAAACCGGCTCCGCATACCGTTCAATTGCGGTTGATATCGCGGTGGTGGACGCGCACTTGATAATCAGCATCTTGAAGGGCCGCGGCCACCTCATCGGCGATTACGACTGACCGATGCTTGCCTCCCGTACACCCGATTGACGCCCCGAGGTAGCTTTTCCCCTCCGCCACGTAATGTGGCAGCAGGAAACGCAGGAAGTCAATCAGGCGTTCCAGGTACTGCCTGGTCAACCAGTCGCCCAGGACATACTCACGTACCCGCTCGTCCATGCCGTCCAGCACGCGCAGGTCCTCGATGTAGTTGGGATTCGTGATGAACCGGACGTCAAACACAAGGTCCGAGTCAGGCGGCAACCCGTATTTGTAGCCGAAGGACACCACCGTGATGGTCAGTCCGGTACCGCCTGTGACCACAGTGCTTGTGATTTCCTCCCACAGCTCGCGTGCGGAGAGGTCGGATGTCTCGATTACCTTGTCCGCCCGGGCCTTCAGGGAAGACAGCCAGGTCCGCTCGGCGCGAATGCAATCCAGAAGGCTGTCATGCTTCTGCGCGAGCGGGTGCTTCCGGCGGGTCTCCTTGAATCGTCGGACCAGGGCCTCGTCTGAGGCATCGAGGAAAATTATCTGGTAGGCCTGGCCGCGTTTGTCCAGGACATCGAGAGCGTCCTGTACGTCCCCGGCGAATTGATCCCCCCGGATGTCCATCACTATGGCCACACTGCGGTTCTCGGATGACGTGCACAGCTCTGCGAATTTCGGTATCAGCCCCGGTGGCATGTTCTCCACACAAAAAAAGCCCAGGTCTTCGAAGCATCGAAGTGCCTGGTTCTTGCCCGCACCGGAGAGTCCTGTCACAATCGTCAGTCTGGGTTCCGCCATGACAACCCGTGCTCCTCCGCGCGTCCCAATTTCGACTCTAAAGTATATCAGAGCAATTGTGCCATGTCAATGTGCGCCAGCTACGGGTCCGGTTCGGAATGGATGTCGCCTCAATGACCATGCGAGTGATGCCTGGCGGTAGCCGTCACGTCGTGCAAGTGGTCCTGGGGCATGCACCCGACGCTCTCGAATTACAGCGTAGTATGTGCAATTTTGGACTTCTCCCGCAGTATGGCGTTGATTGCTTGGAGAAGGGGATGGGTCTCCTCGGTGCTCTGTGTGGGGACCTCAACATGAGCACTCAGCGCTCTGTAGTCGGAACACAAGCTCCAGACGTGAATGTCGTGGCCCCTAACTCCGGGAATGGACTCGATCGCCTCTATCATGGCCGCGAATATCTCGAGCCGGTGGTAACCGAACGTATTTTGCTCTGTCGTGGGCCGGGATGCGAGCCCAATGGCCGCCCAGCCCATGGCCAGAGCGAAAACATCGGCGAATACATGCGCCGCGGCGCTTTACTGCATCGTCTCGATCCCGTCTATACGCATTTGACCACTTTTCCAGCCGTACATGAGCACTCGCAGCGACAGTTCATGCTCGCCCGGCGGCAAACCGACGGCAAGACATCGCCGTTGCTGGAACACCTCCGGCCCCGTCGTCTCGACCGGCGGATACTCCCGGCCGTCAATCGTGACTTGCAGCAGCCCATACTTCGGTCCCTGCGTAAACACGAGGCCGACCGCTGTTCCGTTGAACGCCACTTTGACCGACGCGTCCTTTGAGCCGACATGGTACGCGCCTGCGGCTGCGCGCTCGTCACGCACCTCTTCCCATGGGCCGCTGTAAGTGAAAGCGCCGTCAGTATCGTCAATGAACAGCCGGTCACTGTCGAGCCACGCCTTTTGCTGCTCGTCTGTCAGCGGCACCTGAGCCAGGTTGTTGATATTCCCATTCAAACCGCACCCTGTGCCCACCGCAAGATGCAGCTTGCCGCCGACGGGCACGGCATACCCACAGGCCAGGCGCGAGCGGAACCACCGGCCCATCCCGGGCCACGTGTAGGCAACATCCAAGCGGCCGTCATTGCCTTGAACGGCGACGAGAACAATCCCCTCGGCGAGTTCGAGCGCGGCTGGCCGGCCTCCCTCAATCGGTAGTTCCTCCGGTCCTTCCCACTTCTGGCCGTCGGGTCCAGATGTAAAGCAGACTATGCTTGCTCCCCCGGCTGGCCGCGCGAAGAGACGCTGCTGTCCCGAGCGCATAACAAGCAGCGCAGGCTCGGTGTAGCCATCAAGTGGCGGGCCAACTGCGCTCCAGGAACGGCCGCCGTCATTTGTCCGAAGCAGTAGTGTTCTGACGTCCCCGCCTTTGTCCGTCCACACCGGCAGCCGCCACTCCGACTCCGACCCGGCGACCAGCGGCCCGCTGCAATATATGGGGAGTGAAATTTCGAGAGCGATTTGCGCGGGCTTTGACCATGTACGGCCGGCGTCTGTGGACCGCGACCAGGCAAGACCTCCCCGCCGCGGCGCGAATATGCACACCACGCTGTGGTCCGGCAGTTCAGTCAACTGAGGAGACTGCTCCCTCTTGCTGACCTCCGCGATGAATGTCGGCCCGTCCCATGATGCGTCGCCGTCGGATGACCATACAGCACACACATGCCTGTCCTCGGCATAGTAAGCGGCGACGAGCCTCTCTCCCCCGAAGGCCGTCGGGCCTGACAGTCGCAGCACGTTGATTTGCCCCACGGGCGACGGGGCCGCCTGAAGCGTTTTCGATGCAACCGGCGTGACGACAGTCGGGATGTCGGGTGTGATGATTTCGGTCTCCGCGACAGGCGGCTGCTCGCTCACATCGGGCTTATGTGTTGAGCGCCTGCGGGACCCATGTCTCGCCGCTGTCCCAACTGAACGCGACGCCCCTCGCATTGGCGAACACGAGAACCCCTTCTGTGGTCGTGATGATACATGGCGCGCCGCTGCCCTCACCGGGGAAGCCGGTCGGCATAGGCTCAGGCGCAGACCATGTACGCCCCTCGTCATCCGAGACGCACCAATGCGTCGGCGCGAGCATATAGCCGGCGTAGGGGTTGCCAGGGACCTTGTATATCTCGTCACGCATCACGCAAATCCAGCGGCCGGAGGGCGCAACCGCGATGCACGGCTCGCAGTAGTTGTTCTTGCCCGACTCATCCTCCGCCACCAGGCTGAAGTCGGTCCAGGTCAATCCCCGGTCGTAGGAACGTGCGAGGAAGCACCGGGTTCCCTTCCCGGACTTCGTCGTGGAGAAGATAGGCAGAATGAGCATTCCGCCAGGGAGCTCAAGAGGGGGTTGTGTGAAGAACAGACCGTAAGGATCGCCGTGACGCCCCTTGACTTTCAGCTCTACCGGGAACGGCATACGGACCCGGCGTGGGTCGTCCCAGGTCCGGCCGCCGTCAGTGGAGCGCATGATGTAAGCCGGAGCCGCGTCAACACCGAGTGAAGTGAACTGAACGAGGAAAATGAACAGCAACGTACCGTCCGACAATTGGGCGAGGTAGCCGTGCCGGTCATCAATCGGCGTGTCCACAAAGACCTGGTACTCCTTCCAGGTCTTTCCGCCGTTCGTGGACCGCAGTGACATCAGTCGCCCGCAGGTGGGCATAGCCGCCCAGGGCGGGGTGCCGTGCTGATTCTCCTCTATCCAGACAGCCAGCAAATCGCCGTTTTTCAGCCGGACCACGTTCCCGAACTCCCTCAGCCGCGCGAGGGGAGGGGTCACGGGTAGAAAAGTTATCTTCCGGTGCTCGGTGAAGTCACACGCTGGGGGTTGCTGGGGACCTTTTTGCACTACAGACCACTTCCCGCCGACCCCGGGAGCGTCAATCGCGACCCATCCGCTCAGCTCTCCGGAGTCAAAATCGTCGCTATAGAGGAGCCTTCCGTTTGTGTCGAACACGCGGAAGTCGCGGAAATCCGCCGGTGCGTTGTCAAAGAC
>JALGUK010000572.1 GCA_029820875.1 Candidatus Zipacnadia bacterium | reverse complement strand
AATCATCGCGGGCACGCTGAACGCCTGGTCACCTGAGGATAGCCCTCCCGAGCGTGCGGCGACCGAGGCCATTCAGAAACTGCTGGACGCAGGGTTCTCGGACGCCTATCGGCTCCTGCATAAAGACGCTCCCGGGTACACGGAGCCGGTAGTGAATCCGCGCTGGCGGAACGATTACGTATTCGTGTCGCCGGAACTGAAGGATTGCGTGGCCAGATGTGAACCTGTCACTTCTGGGCCTGTGCGCGAGGCTTCCGATCACCTGCCGGTGCTGCTTGAGCTGCACCTGCCCGCCCGTTTCGCGAGCCGGGAAGCGCTGGAAGCGGAATGAGGGGCAGAGAAACGTGCTGAGCCGCTGGGGACTTGATGGGTATGGGAGATTGCTTCAATGACTGTCCGTCCTGCACACCCTGAGGACTTCGACGAAATTATCGCCCTCGAACGCAAGGCATTCCCTTCGGTGCCGGAGGAGATGATACGCTCATTTGCGTTCAACGACCCCTGGGGGCGGCTCGAACACACACGTGTGGCTGAGATAGACGGCGAGCTCGCGAGCATCGTGCGCATCGTTAAGCGCCCGATTCGTTTGGGCGGTGTGACGGTATGGCTCGGCGGAATCTCGGGCGTCGGCACGCTGCCGAAGGGGTTCCAGACGCTGCCCGTGACGCGATATAGCGTCGCGCTCGAAGGAGTCCCCGAAGCCGCGCCGGAAGAGTTCAGTATCCGGCAGGCAAGTTGGGAGCGTGACCTGGAGGCGGTCGCGGATATCTTTGAGCGCTTCAACCAGGGCCGCGGGACCGCCGTCGTTCGTTCACACGAATACTGGCGTGCATGGACAACCTGGGCTATCTGGGATGCCTACGTTTACGAGACGCCGGAGGCGTTCCTTATTGCACAATGCGATGGGGCAGCAGTAGCTTACTCGCGGTCGAAATTGGTCCCGAAAGGTGAAAAACAGGCGGAATTGCTGGAACTTTGCTGCCTGCCCGGCGCCGAAGGCGCGAGTCTCGGGCTTTTTGCACGCACGTGTGCATTGGCCCGCGAGAGGGGCTTCACTGAGCTCGGTTTCTTCTCACCGGAGGACCACCCGCTTCTTGAGCGGCTCCACAGCGTAGGCGTCCAGTTGGAACAGAGTGAATCCACGGCGATGATGTGGCGGGTTGTGGATCTGGCCGCGTTGCTTGAGTGCCTTCTGCCCAACCTTTCGCACTTCTGCAAGGTGAATGGACAATGGTGCCTGAGTGTGAACGACCAGGTGGTTGGACTGCGCTGCACGTATGGTAATGTCCGGCTTGCAGAGCCGTCGGGCGATGTCGTTCAGATGGGTCCTGCGACATTAATCGCCCTCCTGACGCGGCGGCATCTCCCTGATACCGACGAAACACGAAACTTGTACGAGAATCACCCCGATTTGCTCAGTGTGCTTAACATCGGCCAGCACTTCCCCGCGCCGGTGTACTACCGTGCAGACGAATTCTGAGTCTGGAGTGCCGTTACCATCCGAGAGGTGATAATGTTGGCGCAGATGTCCCCTCGCGAAGCCGCGATTGCAGCCCTTCGCCGCGAAAAACCCGAGGGGCTTGTGCCGCATATGGAACTGGAATTTCAATTGACGAAGGAGGTATTCGGCCGGGAGGCACTTCGGGCGGACCACCTCAAGGGCGTGACAGGCCCGCGGCGCAAGGAAATGTTGCAGGCCAACGCTCAGCTATGGGTGGATGTGGCTAAGCGTTATAAGTGGTCCATCATAACCGGAACCCACTGGCTCCCCCGCGATGAGCAATGCGAGTGTCTCCAGTATATAAAGGAAATTGCGGGCGATACCTACATGCTCTCGGTTTTCGCCGACGGGACTTATTCCCTGCCAAGCGGGGATAACATGATGGAGCACGTGGTGATGCTGCGCGAGCGACCCGAGGAGGCCAAAGCTCAGGCGCAGAGAAACATCGAAAACGGCGCAGAGAAACATCGAAAACAGCATCGCCCATGCAAGGGCGGTCATAGAGGCCGGGGCTGAGGTCGTGCTTATGTGCGCGGATTACTGTTTCAACGTCGGCCCGTTTCTTTCCCCGCAGATGTTCGCAGAGTTCGTGACCCCTTACCTCAGGCAGGTCGTGGAGGCCGTCCATGAGATGGGCGCCTTCGCCGTCAAGCACACCGATGGAAATATCATGCCGATACTCGACCAAATCGCCGGCACCGGCGTGGACGCAATCCACTCGATTGACCCGCAAGCGGGAATGGATATCCGCGAGGTCCGGCGGCTGTATGGCGACAGGCTGTGTCTTTTCGGG
>JALGUK010000571.1 GCA_029820875.1 Candidatus Zipacnadia bacterium | reverse complement strand
GAGATTCACATCTACCGCGGCGTATTCGGCTCCCATACGGCTAATGTAATCCGGCGCCTGCGTCGTATATGCGAACATTATGGGAGCAATCCGCAGTTTATCTGCTGTTCGGCGACAATCAGCAACCCGAAGGAACTTGCCGAGCGGCTGGTCGGCACCAAATTTGAACTTATTGATGACGACGGGGCCGCTCACGGCGCGAAGTTGTTCGTCTTCTGGAATCCTCCCCTGTCGCGTCGGGGGGACCGTCGCATCAGCTCCAATATCGAGGCCGCCAAGTTGCTTGTCCACCTGGTGAGGCATGGTCTGCGGTGCGTTGTCTTCACCGTCGCCCGCAAGGTTGCCGAGCTTGTATTACGCTACGCGCAGAAAAGCCTTGGACAGACTGCCCCGGACTTGGCGGAGCGGATTATGTCCTACCGTGGAGGCTACCTGCCCGAGCAACGGCGGGAGATTGAACGCCGGTTGTTCGACGGTGAACTCCTCGGGGTGACTTCTACGAATGCGCTTGAGCTTGGCATCGACATCGGAACGCTGGATGCGACAGTCCTCACGGGATACCCCGGAAGCGTGGCCAGCGCCTGGCAACAGGTAGGACGAGCCGGACGCGGACGAGGGGAAGCGCTCGCAATTCTCGTGGCGCTCGACAGTCCTATTGATCAATACATAATGCGCAACCCCGGGTTCATTTTCGACGCCGCCAGCGAGCGTGCCATCATAGATCCCGAAAACAAATACATCCTTGCGAGTCATCTGCTTTGTGCGGCATACGAGCTGCCGCTTGGGGACGCGGACCTGAAGCTTTTCGGCGGACAATCCAGCGAAATCCTGGAGATTCTGGCCGAGGCGCGATACGTGACGAAACGGACAAAATGGTACTGGATCGGGGATGGCTATCCCGCCGGTCAGATTAGCAGTCAAAGAGCTGGACATTGATAGGAAGATAGCGTATGTTGAGCCGACTGACGTCAATTACTATACCGATGCCCTCGTGACCAGGGATGTCCGAATAGCTGAGACCGCGTCCACGCGCAAGGTAGAATCGGCGGCGTTCTGCTTCGGTGACGTTCAGGTGACGGAGCAGGTTGTCGGCTATCAAAAGCGGAGACAGTTGTCCGGCGTGTTGATGGGAACAGAAACGCTCGACCTGCCTGCAAGCTGCTTCGAGTCCACAGGGGTATGGATATGTGTGGGAGACGCTGTTGTTGACAAGTTGCAGGCTGCAGGATGTGACCTCGCGGGAGCGCTTCACGCCGCCGAGCACGCGATGGTTGCGTTGGTGCCTCTGTTTGCAATGTGTGACCTGCTGGACGTAAGCGGTGTTTCTCATGCCGAGCACCCAGACACGGGACAGCCCACGTGGTTCATTTACGACGGGTATCCCGGAGGGGTCGGAATAGCTGAATGCATTTACGAGCACCTGCCCGAGTTGATTCATGCTGCACGGGAGACCGTGCAAGAGTGTGGCTGTGACTCCGGGTGTCCCTCTTGCGTGCATTCGCCGAGGTGTGGTGCCATGAACCGACCGATTGACAAGGCGGGCGCTGTCATTATCCTGCAGATGCTTGATTATGCCGTCCGCAGGGACGGCCGATGAGCAGATTTGCCGTCTCGGGCGCCGGATGCAATATAGACGATGGAGGAGCGGCTGTTATTGGCGATTGACCTGCACATTCATTCCACCGTTTCCGATGGCACACTTACGCCCGCCCAAATTGTCCAGACCGCCGTGGACATAGGGCTTCGAGCGATAGCTTTGGCAGACCATGATTCCATCGGTGGTGTAAGTGAAGCTCTGCAGGCGGCTGAGGGCACATCGTTGAGGGTAATTCCCGCTGTTGAAATCAACACAGCCGCAAATGACAAAGAGCTTCATATTCTCGGGTACTTCGTGGATATAGACAATTCTGCCCTCAAGGAACGGCTTCGTGCAATCCGCAGGGCACGACTTGACCGTGCCGAGAAAATCGTCAAACGTCTGCAAAATATCGGGGTTCCCCTCCGAATGGAGCAAGTGCTGGCCGTTTCCGCCGGCGATTCCGTCGGTCGGCCTCACATTGCACGGGCGTTGGCGGCGATGGGAGCATGCAGGTCGGAGACAGAGGCGTTTGAGCGATATCTGAAGGCCGGGTGTCCGGCATATGTGCCTCGCTACAGGCCTCACCGCTGGATGCCATCAGTGCAATCCGGGCTGCAGGTGGTTTGGCGGTTGTGGCGCATCCGGTTCTCTTGCATGACGACCGGCTTATATTAGAGCTTCAAAGGCAGGGATTATCGGGAGTGGAAGCATATCACTGCGAGCATTCGCCCTCGGTGACCCGGTACTACCTGGAGTTTGCACGTCGGCATGGTCTGCTTGTTACGGGCGGTTCTGACTGTTACGGGCGGTTCTGACTCTCATGGCCCCTTGTCCCGACGGCCTGTCGCTATTGGAGCTGTAATGGTTCCTGACAAGGTTCTCAGCGATTTGCAAAAGGCTGTCCTGACGTCAAGAGCAAATATGAAGGGAACCATAATTGCTTGATTTCCCACGGCTGAAAGCGCGTGACAGGAAGCTGGGGCAATGAGCACGAACGGGTTAAGGCGTTAGGCCGGTGACGAAGACATGGTAACGAAACCGACCATGCAAGAAGAGGATGAGATCTGTGACGGTCCGGTTCGTACATACTGCTGATCTGCACCTGGGCGCCCCATTTGAGGGTCTTCATAAGGTTGATGAGGATATAGGAAAGCTCCTGCAGTCTGCGCCATTCGAGGCGTTTGACAGGATTATTCAACTGTGTATTGACCGCCAGGTTGACTTCCTCGTCGTTGCGGGTGACGTTTACGACAGTCGCAATCCGAACCTTCTCGCACGGCTGCATTTTCGCGACGGGTTGAAGCGCCTGGACGAGGCGGGAATCCAGGCGTTTGTCACGCACGGGAACCATGACCCTCTGTCGGGGTGGCAGGCTAGGCTGGATTGGCCA